>DASVXQ010000640.1:0-14995 GCA_036392615.1 Actinomycetes bacterium
CCAGGCGGGCGACATGCCGGGATCGGCGGCTTCCCGCGGGCATCGGCGGCCGTTCTCCTTCCGGTCGGACCGGCAAGGTTCGACGTGGGGGCAGGAAGTTTCATCGGACCGATCCGCCCGCCGGTTGAGCCCCCATGGACCCCGAGGCCGGCGCGATGCGCGGATCGCCGCGGCCGCAAGGGATCCGGCCGTCGCGCGGGTGACGGGCCGTGCCCGGACGGAGGTCGCGGGCCACGCGCCCGGCTCGTGGGCTGTGGCGGACGCCCGCTACCGTGAGGGTATGGCGGTCACCGAGGTCCCAGTCACGCCCGCGCTCCGGCGGGCCCGGTTCGCCGTCGGCGCAGCCTTCTTCGCCAACGGGTTCGCCTTCGCGAACTGGGCCGCGCGCATCCCGGCGGTCAAGGACCACGTCGGCCTGTCGACCGGCGCGCTCGGCGTGGCCCTGCTCGGCATCGCGATCGGCGCAGTGGTGGCGATGCCGCTGGCGGGCGCGTTGCTGGTGCGCTTCGACAGCCGCAGGATGACCCGCGCCACCCTTGCGCTCGCCTGCGCGGTACTGCCACTGCCCGCGCTGGCCGGCTCGCTGCCGGCGTTGATGGGGGCGCTCGCCCTGCTCGGCGTCGCCAGCGGCAGCCTCGACGTCTCGATGAACGCCCAAGGCGTGATGATCGAGCGCGACTACGGCCGCCCCGTGCTCGCCGGCCTGCACGGCCTCTGGAGCCTCGGGACGCTGGGCGGCGCGCTGGTCGGCGGTGTGGCTGCCGGCGCCGGCATCTCGCCGCTGGTCCACCTCTCGACGGTCGCCGCCGTGCTGCTGGTCGGCAGCATGATCGCGACCCGCCACCTGCTGCCGGGCGGCGGCAGCCGGGGCCAGGCGGCGCCGAGCTTCGCGCGGCCGACGCGCACGCTCCTCCTGCTCGGCGCGATCGCCTTCTGCGGCCTGCTGAGCGAGGGCGCGGTCTACGACTGGAGCACGGTGTACCTGCGCGACGACCTCGGCACCGCCGAGGGCCTCGCGGTCAGCGCCTACGCGGCCTTCACCCTCACCATGACGGTCGGCCGGCTGGTGGGGGACCGGCTGCGCGCCCGCTTCGGCTCCAGGGCGCTGCTCGGCTCGGCGGCGCTGCTCGCCGCCGCCGGGCTCGGCGCCGGCCTGGCGATCGGCCAGGTGGTCGCCGCGGTGATCGGCTTCGCGCTGCTCGGCGCCGGGCTCTCCTGCATCGCGCCGATCACCTTCGGCGCCGCCGGCAAGGTCAGCGGCCTGCCGTCGGGCCCGGCGATCGCGGCGGTCTCCACCATGGGCTACCTCGGCTTCATCGCCGGCCCGCCGGCGATCGGCGGCGTTGGGCAGCTGACCAGCCTGCCGGCGGCGCTGCTGCTGGTGGTGGCGCTCACCGCGCTGGTGTCGGTGATGGCCAGGCGCCTGCCGCCGCTGGACTGAGCCGCCGGTCAGGCGCTCGGGGGGCGACGCGCCCGCAACCGCTCAGCGCGACGCGCCCTCAGGCGCTCGGGGCGATGCGCGCCCTCGCGCGCTCGACCAGGTCGGCCAGGTCCACGTTGCCGCTGGTGACGATCCAGCCGATCTCGCCGTCGCTGTTGAAGCCCAGCGGCGCGCCGGCGGGCAGCAGCCGCGCCACCTCGCCGACCAGCGCCTCGAAGCGCTCGTCGTTGGGCACCTCGACACGCCTGGTGTTGGAGGGAGCGCGCGCCCGCGCTGGCCGGGGCGGCTCCAGCGGCTCGTCCTCGTCGAGCTCCATCAGCCGCGCCTTGGCCAGCGTGTAGTCGACCCCGAAAGCGCTCAGCAGCTTGGCGGCCACGGTGTCGGGCTGCGACAGCAGGGCGAGCAGGTAGTGCTGCGTGCCGACCGTGCCGCCGCTGCCGTCCTGCAGCGCCTGCTGCCGCGCCAGCTCCAGCACGGGCACGGCGACGGCGGTCAGCGTCACGGCCGGCTCGGCCGGCCCGCCGGGTGCCGCTTCGGGGTCGCCCCGCGGCCGCTCGCGGTCGAGCTGGCGCAGCACCTTGTCCAGGGTGACGTCGAGCTCGGCGAGGAAGCGGGCGCCCGCGCAGGACCGCTCCTCCAGCAGGCCGATCAGCACGTGATCGGAGCCGATCGCGCCGCCGCCCCGGCGCAGCCCGGCCTGCGACGCGCGCTCCAGCACCAGCCGCAGAGCCGACGGGTAGGGAGAGTCGTCGAGCAGCTGGTGGTCGCTGCGCCGCCGGGTCGGCGGCAGCCGCTTGAGCACGTGGTCGCGCACCGCCTGCTCTCCAGGGCCGAGCTCGCGCAGCACCCGGGGGCCGGCCGCGCGCTCGTCGTCCTCCAGCCGCGCCAGCCCGAGCACCAGGTGCTCCGTGCCGATCCAGCCATGGCCAAGCTCCGCGGCCACCGCGTTGGTGGCGGCCAGCACCGCCAGGGCCTGCTGTGTCAAGCGTCCGAACATCGGCGTCTCCGAACCGCGAATTCCCACCAGCCCGGCGCCGCGCGTCCGGCATGCCCCGGCCGCGCCAGCCTACCGACTGCGCCCCGCCGCCGGGACAAGGCAACCACGGCCCGCCTGCCATGCTTCCGATCATGGAACGGCCGCTGTACGCCCGGTTTTCGGTGAGCCGGAGGCCGCGGGGCCGGCAGGATTACCGAGCCGAAGTACGGATGATCGGTGACCGCTCGGGACGGTCGAGCCGGCCCGGAGCCCGGGCCATCCGACCAGGCCGCTCAGGACAATTCGTAACGACCGGAATGAAACGGGACGTCACGCAACAAGGGACAATCCTCTAGTCAAGGAGACTGATTCGACAAAGTCAAGTGGTGCGTCCTCGTCGCGGGCCTGGTTGACTTCTGCCATGTCGACCATCGCTGCACCAAGCGTCCCGTTCGATGCGCTCCAGCGGCGTTTCACTTCGCAGTACCAGGATCGCGATCCGCTCGACCTCGACGACGGCACCGTCGTGGTGGTGCCCTCGCTGACGTTCCCCGTCGCCGAGCTGCGCAAGATCGTCGCCATCCAGCACTACGAGGAGCGCCTGCTGTACCTGCTCCTGCTGCTGCGCCGCCCGGGAGTGCGCGTCGTCTACCTCAGCTCCCTGCCCATCGACCGAGCCATCGTCGACTACTACCTCGGTTTCCTGCCCGACCCGGCAGGCGCCAGGGAACGCCTCCACATGCTCGCGGTGGAGGATCCCGAGCCGAGGGCGCTCACCGCAAAGGTGCTCGAGCGGCCCGACCTCATCGTGCGCATCAGGGAGCTCGCCGGCGACCCCGACGGCGCCTTCCTGCTGCCGTTCAACGTCACGCCCCTGGAGGGCAGGCTCGCCGAATGGCTGCGGCTGCCCTTCTACGGCCCGTCGCCGGCACTGGCGCCGCTCGGGTCCAAGACCGGCTCGCGGCGCGTCGCCCGGCGCGCCGGCGTGCCCGTGCTGGACGGCGCCGAAGACCTGTGGACGGTCGCCGAGGTCGAACGTGCCATCCGGCGTCTCCGTGAACGCTCGCCCGGTCTCGAGGGCGCGGTGGTCAAGCTCAACAACGGCTTCTCGGGGCAGGGCAACGCGGTCGTGCACCTGGACGAGCTGACCGCCCGGCTGGAGGACAGCCGCACCACCTTCTGCGCCGAGCAGGAGTCGTGGGTGACCTTCGGCTCCAAGGTCCGCGAGTCCGGCGCGGTGGTCGAGGAGTTGCTGCGCGCGCCGGGGCTGATGTCGCCCAGCGTGCAACTGCGCATCACCCCCGGCGGCAAGCCGAAGATCGTCTCGACCCACGACCAGGTGCTCGGCGGACCCAACGACCAGGTGTACCTGGGCTGCCGCTTCCCGGCGAACCCGCGCTACCGCGCCAGCATCCAGGCCGCGGCGATGCGCGCCGCGGAGGTGCTCGCCTCGCACCGCGTGATCGGCTCCTTCGGGGTCGACTTCTTCGTGGTGCCGTCCGGCGACGGCCTGGGGATCTTCCTGGCGGAGATCAACCTGCGCGTGGGCGGCACCACCCACCCGCTCGGCATGGTCTCGCTGGCGTCCGGCGCGGTCTACGACCCGTCCAGCGGACAGCTCCAGATCGACGGGCAGGCGAAGTTCTACGTCTCCACCGACAACCTCAAATCGCACCAGCTCGCCGGGATGACCCCGGCGAGGGTGATCGAACTGCTCGACCGGCGCGGTCTGAGCTTCGATCGAGGGAGGATGACCGGCACCACGCTGCACCTGCTCGGTGCGCTGCGCGAATACGGGAAAATGGGTGTGACCTGCGTCGGCGACTCCCCGGAGGAGGCCGAGGAGCGCTACCGCGAGGTCTGCGCGACCGTCGCGCCCGCCTGATCGAATCCACCGGGAGCTTGCCTCACCACGCCAAACGCAAGATCCTTGAGCGTGCGAGAGGTGGGCCTCGCCCAGACCGGCCATCGACCAGGTGGCGCTGGCCGTATGGCGCGGTCGGGCGAGGCCCCCGAACCCCCCCGACCCCCGCCCGTGGTGGAGGAGTGACGCATGGCGCTGGTGCTGCGAGGCGGAACGCTGATCGACGGGGGCGGCGGCGAGCCGGTCGGCGACGCCGTGGTGGTGATCGAGGACGAGCTGATCAGCCGCGTCGGCCAGCGGGAGCAGTTCCCGGCCCCGTCGGAAGTGCTCGAGTGCGATGGGCTCACGCTGCTGCCTGGGCTGATCGACGCGCACAGCCACCTCGGGATCACCACCGTCGAAGGCGTCGAGCGGCTCGCCCCGGCGGTGGCCGCCGCGCAGATCTTCGGGAACTGCGAGCTGGCGCTGGACGCGGGCTTCACCACCGTGCGCGACGTCGCCGGCATCGACGGGGGCGTGGCGCAGGCGGTCGAGGCCGGGCTGGTGCGCGGGCCCCGGATCCGCCCGTCCGGGCCGCTGCTGTCGCAGACCGGCGGGCACGGCGACCACGGGCCCAGGTTCCTGGACGCGCACCACTACGCCTACCAGGGCGTCCCCGGCCTGGTGCAGACCAACGTCACCTGCGACGGACCCGACGAGGTCCGTCTGGCCGCGCGGCGCGCCTTCCGCCACGGCGCCACCCAGATCAAGGTCTGCGTCTCCGGCGGGGTGGTGTCGTTCACCGACAGCGTCGAGGACGCCCAGTTCAGCGTCGCCGAGCTGCGCGCCGCCGTGGAGGAGGCCGCGGCGCGCGGCAGCTACGTCACCGCCCACGCGCACAACGTCCGGGGCATCGCCAACGGCATCGAGGCGGGCGTCTCCTGCTTCGAGCACGGCACCTTCCTCGACGAGGCCACCGCGCAGCGCATGGTCGCCGCCGGCGCCGACCTGGTGCCGACCTTCGCCGTCCTGCGGCTGATGCTGCTGCACTGGCAGGAGTGGGGCGTGCCCGAGGAGGTGCTGCCCAGGCTCGCCGGGGCCGAGGAGGCGATGGCCGCCTCGATGAAGATCGCCGTCGACGCGGGGGTGCGGATCGGCTCGGGTTCCGACATCCTGGGCCCGCGCCAGGAGCACCGCGGCCTCGAGCTGGTGATCAAGTCCGAGCTGCTCGGCCCCATGGCCGCGATCACCTCCGCCACCTCGGCCAACGCCGCCATCCTGCGGATGGGGGACCGCATCGGCCAGGTCGCCGAGGGCATGCTCGCCGACGTCATCGCCCTCGACGGCGACCCCCTCGCCGAGCCCCACCTCTTCGACGACCCCCAACGCGTCGTCCTGGTCGTCAAGGCCGGCAAGGTCGTCAAGGACCTCCGCGCGTAGCCCAGGTCGCGCCGTCGACCTCGGCCTCCGCTAGATGGTCCAGACGGTCGGCCACGGCCTCGCGCCGGCTCGGACCGTTCGGCCCCGTCCGCTGTCAGCCGAGCGAGCGGAGCTTGGGGAGCAGCTCGGCGGTCGCCTCGGAGGCGGCGATGCTCTCGTCGCCGCCTCCGAAGATCATGACGATCACCTCGGTGAAGCCGGCGCGCACATGGCGCTCGACTGTTCGCAGGGCCTCGTCCGCGTCGTCGGGCAGGCGCAGCTGCACGGCGCGGCGGATGGTGTCGGGGTCGCGGCCGATCGCCTCGCAGTGCCGGTCGAGCACGCCGCCCAGGCGCACCAGCTCGGCGGGGTCCTCGCCAGGCTGGTTGGCGTTGATCCACACGTCCGCGTGCTCAGCGACCACCCGCAGGCCGAACCGCTCGCCGCTGCTCGCGATCCACAGCGGCGGTCGGGGGCGCTGCACCGGCTTGGGGTTGGCGACCGCCCCGTCGAGCCGGTAGTGGCGCCCGCTGAACGAGACGCGCGGCTGTGTCCAGAGGAGCTCGAGGATGCGGCAGGCCTCGTCGAGCGCCTCGATCCGCTCCTTGACCGGACCCAGCGGCAGGCCGAACATCTCGTGGACCATCTCGTCACCGCCGGCGCCGATGCCCATCTCCAGCCGGCCGCCGGAGAGGTGATCGACGGTCACGGCCATCTTGGCGAGCATTCCCGGGTGGCGGTGCGAGTTGCCGGTGACCATCGTGCCGATGCGCGCGCGGCTGGTCGCCTGCGCCATCGCCGCCAGCGTGGTCCACGCCTCGAACACGTCGACGGTCCGGTCCGGGCCCAGGGCGGCGAAGTGGTCGTACCCCCAGCAGGTGTCGAAGCCCGCGTCGTCGGCGATCGCCCACGCCCGCCGGAGCGCCTCCGCTGTGTTGCCCTGCAGCGAGTTCTTCAGGCCGAAGCGCGGTTCCTGCATGCTCGTCATCCCCTTGCGGAACGCTGATCATCAGCTTCCAAGATCGTCAGTAAAGCTGAGCGTCAGCCTAGCAGTAGGATGTGACCATGTCGAGTGTTGCTGGTCCCGGCGCCGCCGGGTCCGACGACGACCAGCGGGCGGAGGAGTGGCCGCCGGCGTCGCTGGCCGACCGTCTCGGCTTCCTGCTCAAGCACGCGCAACTGGGGCTCGCCGAGCACTCCGAGCCGGCGCTGGAGCCCTTCGGCATCGGGGGCCGCGAGCTGGCCGTGCTCAGCGTGCTCGCCGGCGGCGAGTCGCTGTCCCAGCACCAGGCCGCCCAGCGGCTGGCGATCGACCGCACGACCATGGTGACGCTGCTCGACGGCCTCGAGGCCAAGGGCCTGGTCGAGCGCCATCCCCATCCGTCGGACCGGCGCAGGAACGTGGTCGAGCTGACCCCGGACGGCCGCCGGGTGCTCGACAAGGCCACCAGGGCGACCCGTGAGGCGGAGCGCCGCTTCCTGGCCCGGCTCGGCGACGTCGAGGGCGAGCGGCTCAGGGAGGCGCTCCGCGCCCTGATCACCCCGATGGCCGCCCACCGTCGCCCGCAGACGAGGAGCCCATGACCGCGACCCAGATGCCAGAGCGCTATGCCGAGACCCACCCGAGCCTCGAATTCGACCAGCCCGCCGACGGCGTCCTGCGGATCGTGCTCGACACGCCGGGCAAGCTCAACGCGGTCGACGCCGCGATGCACCGCGACCTCTCCAAGGTCTGGCTCACCATCGACCAGGACCCGGAGGTGCGGGCGGTGGTCGTCCGCGGCGCGGGCGACGCCTTCTCCTCGGGCGGCGACCTCGCCCTGGTCGAGTCGATGACCGAGGACTTCGGCACCCGCATCCAGGTGCACCGCGAGGCCCGCGACCTGGTCTACAACGTGGTCAACTGCGCCAAGCCGGTGGTCTCCGCCATGGCCGGGCCGGCGGTCGGCGCGGGGCTGGTCGTGGGCCTGCTCGCCGACGTCTCGATCGCCGCGCGCAGCGCCAGGATCATCGACGGGCACACCCGGCTCGGGGTGGCGGCGGGGGACCACGCGGCGATCGTCTGGCCCCTGCTCTGCGGGCTCGCCAAGGCCAAGTACCACCTGCTGCTGTGCGAGCCGCTCACGGGCGAGGAGGCCGAGCGCATCGGGCTAGTCTCCCTGGTGGTCGACGACGACCGGCTGCACGACACCGCGCTGGAGGTGGCCACCAGGCTGGCGGCCGGCTCACCGAGCGCCATCCGCTGGACGAAGTACGCGCTGAACCAGTGGCTGCGGCTCGCCGGCCCGGCGTTCGACACCTCGCTGGCGCTCGAGTTCCTGGGCTTCGGCGGCCCGGACGTGCGCGAGGGCATCGCCTCGCTGCGCGCCAAGCGGCCGCCGAACTTCGACGGGCCAGCCCCGGAGTAGCCGGTGATCCGCGTCGGAGAACGCCAATCACGTGTCCGCGGTGCGCGCCGTCGCCGCAGCTTGTCACCGCGGGTCATCGAGCGCGGCACCGACACATGATCAGCGTTGTCGTGGTCGACGACCAGGGGCTGGTCCGCGCCGGCTTCCGGATGATCCTCGAGGCGCAGCCTGACGTCGAGGTGGTCGGGGAGGCCGCCGACGGGCTGGAGGCGGTGGAGGCAGCGCGGCGGCTGGAGCCCGACGTGGTGCTGATGGACATCCGCATGCCGCGGCTGGACGGGCTCGAGGCGACCAGGCGGATCGCCGGGCCGGGCACCAGCGGCTCGGTGAAGGTGCTGATCCTCACCACCTTCGACCTCGACGAGTACGTCTACGAGGCGCTGCGGGCCGGGGCGAGCGGGTTCCTGCTCAAGGACGTCCAGCGCGACGACCTGGTCGCCGCCGTGCGGGTGGTGGCCGGCGGCGAGGCGCTGCTGGCGCCGTCGATCACCAGGCGGCTGATCGGCGAGTTCGCCCGCCGGCCGGCTCCGGTCGCCGCCGCCCCAAAGGCGCTGGACGCGCTGACCGCCAGGGAGCGGGAGGTCCTCGGGCTGATCTGCCGCGGCCACTCCAACGCCGAGATCGCCGCCGAGCTGGTGATCAGCGAGCAGACCGTCAAGACCCACGTCGGCAACGTGCTCTCCAAGCTCGGCCTGCGCGACCGCATCCACGCGGTGATCCTGGGCTACGAGTCCGGCCTGATCCAGCCCGGCGCCTCCTGACGTCAGCGCACCGTGGTCGCCGACAGCACCGCGCCGGCGGCGAACGCGGCGGCCGCCAGCAGCATCGCCAGGTGCATCCCCGAGCCGAAGGCGTGCGGCGCGGCGACCAGTCCGCCCAGCAGCGCCACGCCGACCGCGCCGCCGACCTGGCGGCTGGCGTTGAGCGCCCCGGACGCCAGCCCGCTGCGCTCGGCCTCGACCGCCCCGACGGCGGCCGAGGTGGCCGCCGGCATGGTGAAGGCGGTCCCGAACCCGGCCGCGATCATCGGCACGACCAGCAGAGCGAACGGCCCGGCCAGCGAGCCAGCGCCAGGGCCGCGAAGCCGGCCGCGCCGATCAGCTGGCCGGAGGCCATCGGCCGGCGCGGCCCCACCCGCCCGGTGAGGCGGCCGGACAGCGGCGAGGCGATCAGCACCGCCAGCGCCTCGGGCAGCAGCGCCACGCCGGTGAGCGACGGCGAGTCGTGCCGCACCTGCTGCAGGTACAGGCTCATCACGAACAGCTGGCCGTAGAAGCCGAGGTTCAGCAGCAGCCCGACGGCGACCGACCCGGAGAACGTCGGCCGCCGCCACAGCTCCAGCGGCAGCATCGGGTCGGTGCCGCGCCACTGCGTCGCCACCCAGGCGACGCCGAACACCACGAACGCCGCCAGCCCGCAGACGACCAGCGGCTGGCCCCAGCCCGCCTCGCCGCCGCGGATCAGCGCCAGGATCAGCCCGCCCAGGCTGGCGACCGCCGCCACCTGCCCGACCGGGTCGATCCCGGAGGCGCCGTCGCGGCGCGGCGCCGCCGGCACGTGCCGCCGGGTCAGCCACAGCGCCGCCAGACCGACCGGCAGGTTCACCATGAACACGGCCCGCCAGGAGACCGACGCGGTCAGCGCGCCGCCGAGGACCGGTCCGCTGGCCGCGGCGATGCCGGCGATGCCGCCCCAGACGCCGAACGCGCGCGCCCGCTCCCGCTGGTCGGGGTAGGCGGCCCGCAGCAGCGCCAGCGACGACGGCACCGCCATGGCCGCGCCGGCGCCCTGCACCGCCCGCGCCGCGATCAGCCAGCCCAGCGAGGGAGCCAGCCCGCACGCCAGCGAGGCGAGCGTGAACCCGGCCAGCGCCGCCTCGAAGACCCTGCGGCTGCCGAAGCGGTCGCCCAGCGAGCCGCCGAGCAGCAGCAGCCCGGCCAGGGTGGCCGTGTAGGCGTCGACCACCCACTGCAGGCCCGCCACGCCCGCGCCGAGGTCCCGGCCGAGCGCGGGCAGCGCGACCGTCACGATGGTCGCGTCCAGGATCACCATGAAGTAGCCGAGGCTCACCGCGACCAGCGGCAGCGCCCGCCGGCCGCCGCCCTGTGGTTCGGGCGGTTTCGGCTGGTCAGCCGCGGTTTCGAGGGTCGTGGGCTCGGTGGTGGGATGCTGGCATCGTTGCTCGGTCATGCCAGCCACGGTAGTGGGACCGCAGTTCGGCCCGAGCCGAAGTGTCCCCGCGCTAGCCTGTCGGCATGGACTACGGAGACGCGAACATCGCCGCGATCGGGTCGGTGCTGGCCGACCCGGGACGCTGCCGGGTGCTCAGCGCGCTGGGCGACGGCCGCGCCCTGCCCGCCAGCATGCTGGCCGCCGAGGCGGGCGTGGCCCCGTCGACCGCCAGCGAGCACCTCGCCAGGCTGGTCGACGCCGGGCTGCTGACCGTCGAGCGGCACGGGCGGCACCGCTACTTCCGCATCGCCGGCCCGGAGGTCGCCGAGCTGCTGGAGGCCATGGCGCGGGTCGCGCCGCCCTCGAAGGTCCGCTCGCTGCGCGAGGGCACCCGCGCGCACGCCCTGCGGGCCGCCCGCACCTGCTACGACCACCTCGCCGGCCGGGTCGGCGTCGCCGTGATGGACGCGATGGTGGAGCGGGGGGTCCTGGAGCCCGACCGCTTCGACCACGGCGATTCGCCGCCGCCAGGTGACCGCCCGGCTTCGCCGGGGAGGGCCATCCGGTTCGGGGTCACCGAGCGGGGCACCGGGTTCTTCCACGACTTCGGCGTCGACCTGGCCGCTCTGCCGCCCCGCCGGCCGGCGATCCGCTACTGCATCGACTGGAGCGAGCAGCGCCCGCACCTCGCCGGCGCCCTCGGCGCCGCCCTCACCGACCGCCTGTTCGACCTCGACTGGATCCGCCGTGCCGAGCGCAGCCGCGCCGTCCACGTCAGCGACCAGGGCCGCAAAGGCCTCGCCGAGGTCTTCGGCATCGACGCCGACTGACGCTAGCCCGACGGTAGCGGGAGGCGGGCGGCGACGGCGAAGCCGCCGTCGGGGTGGGGGCCAGCGGCGAGGTCGCCGCCGTAGAGGTTGACGCGCTCGCGCATGCCGACCAGGCCGTGGCCGGCGTGGTTGTCGTTGCACGGCCCCATGCCGTGGTCGCGGATCTCCAGGCGGACGTCGCCGTCCCCGTAGCGCACCAGGACCTTGGCGGTGCCCGCGCCGGCGTGGCGGACGGCGTTGGTGAGCGCCTCCTGGACGATCCGGTAGGCGGACAGGTCCATGCCGGGCGGCAGCGGGCGGGGCTCGCCCTCGACCTCCAGCTTGGCCTCCAAACCGGCCTGGCGGACCTGCTCGACCAGGGCGGGGAGCTGCTCCAGGCCGGGCTGGGGGGCGAGGCTCGGGGCGGCGCGGCCCTCGCCGGAGCGGAGCACGCCGAGCAGGCGGCGCATCTCGCCGAGCGCCTGGCGCCCGATGGCGCCGATCGAGTCGAACGCCTGGGCGGCGGTCTTCGGGTCCCGCTCGACCACCACCGGGCCGGCCTCGGCCTGGACGACCATGATGCTGACGTGGTGGGCGACCACGTCGTGCAGCTCCCTGGCGATGCGGGCGCGCTCCTCGGCGGCGGCGCGGCTGGCCTCCAGCTCCCGCTCGCGCTCCAGCCGCTCGGCGCGGGCCTCGAGCTCGGCGGTGTAGGCGCGGCGGCTGCGGGCGCTGTCGCCGAGCGCCCAGGTGGAGCCGAGCAGCAGGCCGGCGAAGGCGAAGTCCACCGGGTCGGCGTCGGTCACCGGCAGCAGCATGCCGGCCAGGGCGGCCACGCAGGCGCCGGCCGCGATCAGGGTGGCCGTGCGCCGCGAGCAGTACGCCATGGTGGTGTAGAAGGCGACCAGCGCCCCCAGCGGCACCGGCGCGCCGAGGTCGGGATAGGGCGCGATCCCGTAGGCGATCGACGCGGCGGCAACCAGGGGCCCGACCAGCAGCGGGTAACGGCGCCGCCAGGCCAGCGGCAGGTTGATCAGCAGCACCATGCCAATGGCGATCGGGCTCGGCGTGTTGTGCTCGTGGCCGTTGCTGCCGACCCACAGGGGCACCAGCGACACGCCCGCCAGCAGCAGCGCCAGCAGGCTGTCGGCGGCGAACGGATGCGCCCTGGTCCACCGCACCGGCGATGCGGCTGCCAGGCGTCCACGGATCGGGTCCATGCCGCCAGTATCGGGCACGACCGGATGGGCGGCCTCCCTCCGGCGGGGGATCTTCAGCGGAAGGTTGCGGTGACGGCGGGCGCGCGGGAAGACTGAGCGGCCATGGACGCACGCCGATCGGAGCTGCGCAGCGCGGTCGCCTGGCGGGACGACCACCTCGAGGCGATCGACCAGACGCTGCTGCCGGAGCGGGTCGTGCTGCTGGAGCTGCGGACGGTCGCCGAGGTGGTGGACGCGCTGCGGCGCCTGGCGATCCGCGGCGCGCCGGCGATCGGCGTGGCGGCCGCCTTCGGGGTGGTGCTGGGGCTCGACGAGCGCCGTCCGGCGACGGGGGAGGAGGCCGCCGCCGCACTGGAGGAGATCGCCGCCGAGCTGGAGGCGGCCCGCCCGACCGCCGTGAACCTCGCCTGGGCCGTCCGCCGCGTGGTGGCCGCCGCCCGCGACGCCGGGGATGTGGCCCCCGCCGAAGGACGGCCCGGCCCGCCCGCCGCGCGGGACGCCAGAGACGCGGACCCCGCGGCGCTGCGGCGGCGGGCGCTGGACGAGGCGCTGCGGCTGCTGGAGGAGGACCGGGTGGCGTGCCGGCGGATGGCGGAGTTCGGTCGCACGGAGCTGGCCGGCCGGCGGCGGCTGCTGACCCACTGCAACACCGGCAGGCTGGCGACCGCCGGGGTGGGGACGGCGCTCGGGGTGGTCTACGCGATCGCGGAGTCGGGCGCGCCGGTCGAGGTGTTCGCCTCGGAGACCAGGCCGCTGCTCCAGGGCGCGCGGCTGACGGCCTGGGAGCTGCTGGACGCGGGCATCCCGGTGACGCTGCTGGCCGAGGGGGCGACCGCGGCGGCGATGGCCGGCGGGATGGTCGAGGCGGTGCTGGTCGGCTGCGACCGGGTCGCCCGCAACGGCGACACGGCCAACAAGATCGGCACCTACGGCCTGTCGGTGCTGGCCCGCTCGCACGGCATCCCGTTCTACGTGGTCGGGCCGCTGTCGTCCTTCGACCCGATGGCCGCCACCGGCGACCAGATCGTCATCGAGGAGCGCTCCGCCGACGAGCTGCGGCGGCTCGCGGGGGTCCAGGTGGCGCCCGCCGGCGTGGCCGCCTGGAACCCGGCCTTCGACGTGACGCCCGCCGCGCTGATCAGCGGGTTCATCACCGACGCCGGCGTGCTGCGGCCGCCGTTCGAGGAGTCCATCCTCGCGGCGCTGGGTGGCGCGGCCGAGGCTGCGGACACGGGCCGGCCGCCGCGGTAGGCTAGCCGCATGGTGGCGCCAAAGGTGCTCGCGATGGTGCTGGCGGGGGGCGAGGGCAAGCGGCTCGCGCCGCTCACGGCCGACCGCGCCAAGCCGGCGGTCCCCTTCGGCGGTGACTACCGGCTGATCGACTTCGCGCTCTCGAACCTGGTCAATGCCGGCTACCTGCGCATCGTGGTGCTGACCCAGTACAAGAGCCACAGCCTCGACCGCCACATCGCCACCACCTGGCGGATGTCGCCCCTGCTGGGCAACTACGTCACCCCGGTGCCAGCGCAGATGCGCCGCGGCCCGCGGTGGTACGCGGGCTCCTCCGACGCGATCTTCCAGAGCCTGAACCTGATCCACGACGAGCGGCCCGAGTACGTGATCGTCTTCGGCGCCGACCACATCTACCGCATGGACCCGCGGCAGATGGTGGAGCAGCACATCGCCTCCGGCGCCGGGATCACGGTCGCCGGCATCCGCGTGCCGCGGCGCGAGGCCAGCGCCTTCGGGGTGATCGACACCGCCGAGGACGGCCGCCGCATCACCGGGTTCCTGGAGAAGCCAGCCGACCCGCCGGGGCTGCCCGACGCGCCGGACGAGTGCTTCGTGTCGATGGGCAACTACGTGTTCACCACCAGCACGCTGGTCGAGGCGGTCTCGCTCGACGCGGCCGACGAGGCCTCCAACCACGACCTCGGCGGGGACATCGCCCCGTCGCTGGTGGAGCGCGGCGACGCGGAGGTCTACGACTTCGCCGCCAACGAGGTCCCCGGCGCGACCGATCGGGACCGCGGCTACTGGCGCGACGTTGGCACGCTGGACACCTACTACGACGCCCACATGGACCTGATCTCGGTGCGGCCGGTCTTCAACCTGTACAACGACCGCTGGCCGATCCTGACCTGGCACGAGCCGCTGCCGCCGGCCAAGTTCCTGCTGGAGAAGCCCGGCAGCGTCGGGCAGGCGATCGATTCGATGGTCTGCGCCGGGGTGATCGTCTCCGGCGGCACGGTGCGGCGCTCGGTGCTGTCGCCGGGCGTGCGGGTGCGCGAGGGCGCGCTGGTCGAGGACTCGGTCCTGATGCACGGCGTCGACGTCGCCCCGGGCGCGGTCGTGCGCCGGGCGATCATCGACAAGAACGTGCAGATCCCGGAGGGCGCGCGGATCGGCGTGGAGCCAGAGCGCGACCGGGAGCGCTTCGCCGTCTCGGCCGGCGGGATCGTGGTGCTGGGCAAGGGCCAGAAGATCGACGCCTGAGCCGGGCCGCCCGGCTCAGTGGGCGGTGAGCCAGACCAGCACCCTGCTGGCGTCCTGGTCCGGCGGAAACACCGGGTAGAAGACGTGCTCGACGCGGCCGCGGTCGATCACCAGGGTGTGGCGCTTCAGCAGCCGCCGGCCCTCGACCTCGAAGGTCGGCAGCCGCATCGCCCGGGACAGCTCCAGGTCGGCGTCGCTCAGCACCTCACAG
>DASVXQ010000641.1:0-28552 GCA_036392615.1 Actinomycetes bacterium
CGCCGCGCGGCCGGCCGGCCAGCGCGCGCCCGAGCCGCCGCTCCGACAGGCCCAGCCCGTAGTGCGGCGCGGTGTCGAAGAAGCGCACGCCGGCCTGCCAGGCCGCCTCGACCGCGCCCGCCGAGGCGCCGTCCTCGACCGCCTGGAAGAGGTTGCCGATCGGCGCGCCGCCGAAGCCGAGCGCGGTGACCGCCACGCCGCCGCGTCCCAGCTTCGCCGTGCGCATCGCTACGCCCGGCCTGCGGGCCCGGCAGCGGTGGCGCGCTGCCCGGCGAGCTCGGCCCGCGCGTCGGTGGCCGGCGGCCGCGGCCGCAGGCCCTGCATGCCGCCATCCACGGTGAGCGCGGTGCCGGTGGTCGATGCCGCCGCCGGGCTGGCGAGGTAGGCGATCGCCTCGGCGACCTCGTCGGCGGTCACCATCCGGCCGATCGGCTGGCGCCGCTCGAGCGCCCGCCGCTCCGCCTCCGGGTCGGCGGCCGCCGCGAGCAGCCGCCCGATCCAGGGCGTGTCGGCCGTTCCCGGGTTGACGCAGTTCACCCGGATGCCCTCGCCGACGTGGTCGGCGGCCATCGCCAGGGTGAGCGCCAGCACCGCGCCCTTCGACGCGCTGTAGAGGGCGCGCTTCGGCAGCCCGGCGGTGGCCGCGATCGAGCAGGTGTTGACGATCGCCGCGTCGGCCGAGCGGCGCAGGTGCGGCAGCGCGGCCCGGGTGGTGCGGACGATGCCGAGCAGGTTGACGTCCAGCACTCGCCGCCACTCCTCGTCGGGGTTGTCCTCGACGGTTCCCTGCGCGCCGATGCCGGCGTTGTTGACCAGCACGTCGATGCCACCCAGCCGCGCGGCGGCGGTCTCGACGCCGCGGCGGATCGAGTCGTCGTCGGTCACGTCGGCGGTGATTCCCAGCAGCGGCGGCTCGGCGGCCGAGGGGTCCAGGTCGAGGCAGGCGACCACCCAGCCCCGCGCGGCCAGCAGCCGCGCGGTCGCCAGCCCGATCCCCGAGCCGCCCCCGGTGATCACCGCGGCCAGCCCAGCCCGCCCGTCGGTCGATGCCTGCATCTGGACCTCCTCCGCATCGGCCAGCACGTCGAGGAAAGATCGGATCTTTCGCGGGCAGCCAACCTACAACCTGACGATTCCATTGAGAAGAGCCAGATCATACGGGTCCCGAGTCCGCGCAGCGCTGACCAAGACATCGGATGTGCCAGCGAGCCACCTCGATCCGAAGGGGACTGGCGGAGCAGGCCGCGGAACTCGTCGGCCGTCATGCGGACACGACGCAGAATGCCCGCCAGCCCGCGCGTTGCAAGGCCGCGACGACCTCCTTGCCGGAGAGGCCGCGCGGCAGGCCGGGGCTCACGCCGCTCCACGTTCTCCCCTTGGCTGACGGCTTCGATCTCGAGGCGGCGCGCGACGTACAGCGAATGGTTGACGGCGTCTTGAGGGTCATCGCCAACCGGGCGGGCCTGCTCTGGTGGCGGCCGCGAACGCGAAGGTGACGCTTGCGCCGACTGCGACGCTGGCGTTGTCGTCGCGGTTGGTGAAGGTGTAGTGGTTGCTCGTGCGCGTCATCAGGGCGTCCAGGAAGGGTGCCCACGGTGGTGCCGGCTGGCAGGCGGAGACGGGAGCTGAGCAAGGATGGGGATCGAGCGCGCGCTGGCGGCGGTGGACGCCGATCGGATCGCGGAACGGGTCGAGGCGCTGGCGGAGATCGGCCGCGACCCCGCCGGTGGCATCACCCGGCTCGGGCTGACGGACGAGGAGCAGGCGGCCCGGGAGCTGGTCGTCTCCTGGCTGAAGCCGCTCGGCTACGAGTCGAGCCAGGACGACGCCGGCAACCTGCACTGCCGTGTCGGCGACGCGCCGCGGGTGCTGGTCGGCTCGCATCTGGACACCGTGCCGCGGGGCGGTGCCTACGACGGCGCGCTCGGGGTGATCGCCGCCGTCGAGGTGGCCGAGGCGCTCCACCAGGCGGAGATCGAGCTGCCGCTGCACCTGGTCGCCTGGACCGGGGAGGAGGGCGTGCGCTTCGGCACCGGCCTGTTCGGCAGCGCCGCCGCCTGCGGGCTGCTGCCGCAGGGCTCCTGGGAGCGGCGCGACCCGGCGGGCCGCAGCGTGCTGGAGGCGGCCGCCGAGCTGCTCGGCCGGCCGGTCCGCCCCGATGGCGCGGCGCTGGATCGCGGCCAGCTCCGCGCCTACCTCGAGCTGCACATCGAGCAGTCCTCCGAGCTGGAGCGGCGCGGCAGCCCGGTCGGCGTTGTGGAGACCATCGTCGGCCTCTACCACGGGCGGGTGCGGATCGACGGTCGCGCCGACCACGCCGGCGCGACCGCGATGCGCGACCGCAGGGACGCGTTGGCGGCCGCGGCCGAGTGCGTGCTGGCGGTCGAGGAGGTCTCCAGGGCGGCCGACGGCGGGGCGATCGCCACCGTCGGCGAGATCGAGGTGCAGCCCGGGGCCCAGAACGTCGTGCCTGGCGTGGCGACCTTCTCACTCGATGTGCGCTCGGTCTCGCCGGAGCGGCGCGCCGGCGCGCTGGCCGGGATCCTCGACCGGGTGGAGCGCATCTGCGACCGCCGAGGGCTCGCCTGGCAGCTCGAGGGCCTCGGCGACGCCGCCCCGGTACCGATGAGTGACTCGGTCGCCGGCGCGCTCGCGGCCGCCTGCGAGCGGCTCGGCATCGAGGCGCCGCGGCTGCCGAGCATGGCGGGCCACGACGCCCAGAACCTGGCGGCCTTCGGCGTACCCACCGGCATGCTGTTCGTGCGCTCGACCCACGGCAGCCACAACCCCGACGAGCACGCCGACGCCGGCGACGCCGCCCTCGGCGCCCAGGCGCTGCTGCTCGCCTGCGTCGAGCTCGGCGGCTCGGCGGCGTCAGCGGTCGGCTGACCGGCCTTACTGCGTCGCCGTGACGATGCAGCGCCGCAGCTCCTCGACCGCTTCCGGGGCGCCCTCGACCGTCACGCCGCTCGGCGCACCGGCGCCCTCCCGGTTCCACACCCAGCGCAGCACGGCCGCTGGCGGGCCGCTCACGGTCACGTCGGAGGCGTCGTCGCCGGCCCCGTCCTCGACGGCGAACAGCCCCGGGCCGGTCCGCACCCGCCACGCCGCGCCGTCGGTCCGCAGCGTGTAGGTCCGGCCCGGCGAGCCGGCCAGGATGTCGGTGAAGGAGTCGCCCCACCGGGCGACGCTGTAGGCCACGAAGACCTTGAGCAGCTCGTCGATGCCGTCGACGGCGAGGTCGGCCGGGACCGGCGCGACCGCCTGCCCGGTGCCGAGCTCGGCGTCGATGCGGTGGATGACCGTCTCCTGCGCCATCCGCCGGATCCAGAAGCTGACGGTCTGGTCCGGGGTGTACCAGGAGCCGGCCGGATCCTCCGGCCTGCGGGTGGCGAACTCGTCGACCAGGCCGGCGTACGCCCGGTCGAGCAGGGCCAGCGGCTCCTCCTCCGCGAGCTCCTTCGGCGGCCATGGGTCGGGCTCGGCGCCCTCGCGCATGGCCAGGGTCTTGTGCAGGTACACCTCGCCGACATGGCGGGTCAGGTCGGCGACGGTCCAGCCGGGACAGCTGGGCACCGCCGCGGTGAGGTCGATCGGCACGACGGCCCGCAGGCGGGCGAAGTCGGCCGCGAGGCACGCGAGGAACTGGGAGGACTCCATGCCGCACAGTTCAGCACATCCCCGAGGCCGGTGCAGCCCGTCCAATGGCCGACCACCCGGCTACCGGTCGCCCAGCGCGTCGCCGCGGCCGGCGCACCTCCGGCTCGATCAGCGGCACGATCCACGCCTGGTAGAGCGGGTCGCGCAGCCCTCTCGCGCCCCAGTAGGCGAGGTAGGCGCCCAGCGCCGGGACGAACCGGCCGCCAGGCCGAAGGCCAGCAGCCCCATGGCCTCCACGCCGGTGAGCGCCAGCAGCAGGCGGCGGTGGCGCCGCTGGTGAAGGTCTCGCCGAGCCCCCACAGGCCTCGCTGGCCAGCAGCGCGGGTAACCACGGGATCGCGCCGGTCAGCACCAGTGAGACGATATACCCATATCACCACAGCACCTTGAAACTACAGAGCGAGCCACCAAGGCGAGGGATGCGCTCCCACCATCCGAACGTCACTCCCGCAAGGGACACTGAACGTTGATGAGAGGAGCGCACCCCATGAGCACCAACGAGGCAACGCAGATCGACCCCATCGGCCTGCCGGCCTGGCGCAGGGCAGCCATCCGCCGCTGCGTCGAGATCTACGACGGCCACGCGATGGACCCAGAGACCATCGACGGGATCGTGGTCGTGGACCACCGAGCCTCTGAAGCCGATCGAGCTGCTGCACTGCTGGAGCTGGTCGAGGAGATCTACCCGGAGGCCGCAGCGCGCATCCGGTCTCACCGCAAGGTCGGGGCCAAGGTCCTCAGCACTGTCTGCATGGTCCGCCTGAGCGAGATCGCACTCCCAGGTCGGGAGTTCGTGCCCATCTCCAACAAGGAGTATGCGTGGCGGCCGAAGGCCAGGGACAAGGCCAACAACAAGAGCCGGAACAGCAAGGCTCCTGCCAGACAGCAGCAGGCTCCCAAGGGCAACAGCAGCAGCGGGGCCAAGCCGCAGGCCAGCCAGGGCAGCAAGGCCAAGACTGCCCAGAAGACCACTGCCAAGGCTTCCCAGAAGGCTCCTACAGGTTCCAGGAAGGCCCCGCAGAAGGCTCAGCAGACCAGCAGGGCATCCCAGGCCAGCAAGACCACCAGGACCAACAACAGGGGCAACCACAAGAACAAGGCCGACATCACCGATGCGGCCATCCGTAAGGTGATCGAGCAGGAGGAGGCCAAGGACAGGGAGCAGAGCGGCAGGAGCACCCCAGCCGCCAAGCCGACCTCCAAGCGCCGGACCACCAGCCGGAGAACCACCAAGGTCGCGAAGTAGTTGTAGCTCCGAACAAGTGAACCGGGGAGCGCATCCCCTCCCACCCACAGACCCCAGCCATGGAGCTGGGGTCGTCCTGTTTCTGGGGACTGGAAGCGGTCCTGGCCGCCTGTTGATCAAGTGCCCCAGCGGTCTCGGCGAGTGATGCAGTCTGTCCTCAACTCGTTGTAGGGGAATCGCAGGTTTGGAATGACTCCAGCCGCTGGCCGGTAGCGGCATCGATGATGACATAGAACGGACACTTGAGACCCGAGGCAGTGACACTCCCCTTGTTTAGATCCGGTCCGAACTCTACCACCGGTATGTCGCTGAACTTAATAAGCCACACCAGTGTCGGTGCGATCCCAGCATTTTCGCCCAGTTCACTCGTGTAGGTTGCCAGGCTTACAACCGGCGGCTGACTCGTCTCCTTGTCCAGCCCGGGCGGCACGGCATCGGCGAGATATGCCTTGTAGGCGTCAGTCGCTGTGAGCTTGGCCGTTGCGGTGGCAGCCGGCGGAGGCTCGAAGCGGTTACCCGCATTCCGAAAGTGCTCGGTTTGTGCCAGGGGTTGCTCATTGACAACGGGGAGCCCTTGCGCTCGACCCAAGAAGACATACGCACTTCCGGCCAGCAGCCCTACGAGCACCACCGCTAGCAGGCCGACTCTCGTTTTGCCGGTGACCTTCATCATGACCCCTTAGCGCGCTAGGGCACTGCCGTCCAGATCCTACGATGATCACACGCGATGGTCTCTTGATCCCACCGCCCGGCCATTCCCTGATCAATCGCTTCCATTCCGCATCCCTGGGCCACCCACGTGTTATTGCCGTCTACGTACTGCATGTAGTTGTAACCCGTCTTTGCCGTCGACACGCCGGGTACGTCGCTCTCGTCGTACCCGGTTTCGCCAGCCTCTGGCAGGCCGCGACTGGGAGGGAGGAGAGTCCGCCGCCATGGTCGAGTACTGCATTCGCTGCGGCCGCCGAGCACCGTCGGTGGACTCCAGCGCCTACATGACCTGGGAAGTGACAGCGGCCGCCGACTTGGTCTGCGCCGACTACACCAACCCAGAGGAGCGCACCACAGCGCCGCCATCAGGCTCGCCGACAACGACGAGCAGTAGCCCGCTATACGACAATAGCCCTGGGAAGTCGGGTATTTACTCTGACCGGCGGTATCTACTCTACGAGATCAGGTCCGCTGGCGGAGTGCGAGGTGCCGGCAGCGAACTGGCGGCCTTGTTGCATCGTCAAGGCCACCAGTCCACTCAATCCCGCATCGTCCTCAGCTCAAGGACTCAATGTGCCAAGGAATGATTGCTTTCAGCACCTCGATCTGCCTGCGGCCGGTACGAGGGCTTGCTGACAAAGTTGATGTCCGTTCGCATCGAGTGTGGTGAGGTCTACAGATGCGTTACTTGGGGTCTGCGGAGGAACGAAGGCGGCGTAGAAGTCGACCGGAAATTCTTGGCTGGCCTTGGTCGGTTTCACATTGACTGAAGCCGGTGTCGCACCGTTGACCGTGAGACGCACCGTCCCGACTTGCTTTGCCACGAAGCCGTAGTACACGCGGTGCCCAATGCTTGCCACAGCCAGTCCCTGTGTCTCCGATTGGCAGGTGGCGGTGCGCCCAGTCGCCTTGGATTCAAAGAAGGCGCAGATGGAGTTCCCTTCCTTTAGGGAAGCCCGGTAGGCGACAATGCGCCATGCTTTGCCACCCTTCGCACCTTGAGCAACAATCTCCAGCGGCCCGGTACGGCGTCCCCCCGCCTGGAGCTTTGAGTCTAGCGCGTAGTCCTGTGGCCGCAGGGGCCCAAGTACCGGCAGCGCGACGGTCCGTGGCGGCGCTGGCCGGGCTGATCCACTCAGGCTCGGGGTCTCAGCCGTGCCGCGAACGAGTCCGCGAGCGACGATGAATCCGCCGACGGCCAGTGCCAGCGCAAGCGCCGTGGCGGTGGTTCGCATTCCGGCCCGGCGGCGACCTCGGCGCCGGGCAGCTTCCGGGCCAGGTCCCTGTGCCTGATCGGCGACCTCTTGGGCCACCTCAGTCAGTCGCTGTCGCAGGTCATCCATGCTTGGGCTGCACCTCCTGAGGATCTAGGCGAAGCTGTGTGGCCAGCGCACGGCGCCCACGGGCAAGGTGCGTCTTTACCGTCGCCACGGGGATGCCCAGTTCGCGGGCCACCTCCTGGACCGGCAGGCCAACCAGGTAGTGCAGGACGACCGCCCGCCGGTAGCGGAGCGGCAACTGCCGCAACGCCGTGGCCACCAGCACTCCGTCAGCTGAGATGGGCGGAACATCGGAGGTTGGCCCCAGCCGAATCATTGCGACCGCCCGACGCCGGGCTCGCCGCAGCCCGTCGATGGCCAAGTTCATGGCTACCCGCCGGACCCAGTCCTCCGGCAGGTCGTAGTTCTCCAGCTGGGACCACCGACTCGAGGCGCGCGCCATGGCCTCCTGTACCACGTCCTCCGCCTCGTGGAGGTCGGCGGTCACGAAGAACAACTGCCCGACCAGGCGACCGAACGTCGCCCGGTAGAACTCATCAAAGTCGCCGCCCCGGTTCATGGAGTCCTTCCTGCCGCCGTCCTCAACTGTATCCACGAACGAGCGGTGCGGATGGTTTCAACAAGCTAGGCCGCCTCAGCAGTAGGACCATCGAGCAGTGCCGGTCGGCGTATAGAAGTTGCTCCCTGACACGGTTAGCCCATTGTAAAATCTAATCGTGTAGGACATGACAGCCTTATACCCGTCGCCACAGACAACTACGTAACCGTTGGGAGTATACCCATTGATATAGTTATAGCCGTCATATGCTGGGGTGGTGATTCTACCTATCTCAGGGCCAGTTGGCGGATTATAGACGCGGATGTGCGGTGCAGTGACCTTCAGATAATCATTTTGGGGATACGTACCTCGGGCGTCCATGGCTCCGTAACCAAACACATTTAAAGTACCGCCGCCGCCGCCAATCTCTGTATAGATGCGAACGCAGACATCAACGTAGTCATTGCCGACCGGTCCACGAGTCGTGCAGTGCGACGATACAAAAGTGGCGCGAGCTGGACTCTGCTGGCCAACGACCAGACCAACAGCCAAGAGCACGGCGATTGTTGGAATGATCAAGACCTTGCGACTTATGCTTATCCGCTGTCTCATGTTCACCACCCGCACGAAGCAAGGCAAAGAACGGCTCGATACCTCTCTGTCTCTTCTCGTAATTGGCTAGGTCTCCTCGCGTGCTCGAAGCGCAGTTCGACCGCCTCGCCAGGCAAGGAAGGACGGTCAGCGAGGCGAGGATTCAGACAGCTGGCCCAGCCCAAGCGCTGGCTATGATGGAGCCCAATTTCTGAGCCCACGAGCCGGTTAGGGCCAGCATGACGGCATGGGTTACTCCCTTTGAGACGCAGACAGCACCTCAGTAGGAGAGAACGAGGGCGAAAAGCCCAGAGGATGACTCAGGGCGAGGAGGCCAAGATCGGGTCTCCAGACAGTCACGAGAGTGAGGGGCACCAGGGAAGGTGGGTCGAGTCGCCTACATCTGACGTGTAGGGCAACGCGGGCCCATAGGTCTTATGGGACTGGTTCACGAGCTCAACCCAAGAGTTGAGCCTGCTCCGGTACCGTCTGCGTGGCCAGCCACGTGTGGCGCCAGCTCTGGGCCTTGGTCTACTGGCATTGGCCATCGCGCTCTGAGCCTACATTCTGTGGGACTGGATCTCCGTGCTATGGAAGTAGTCCGGGGTGGGTGGGGGCCACGACCGACCGGACCGGCGAGCGGGCACACGCCACCAGAGGGCGGCGCCTGCGGCCGTCAGCGGGGACGGGACTGCGATGCGGTCATGCGGGTCGGAACGCCCGGCAGCACCAGGCGGTCGTGGTACGACGATGCTGCTGGCTGGCAACGGGAACCCCCGGTGGGCTCGACGTTCTGGTCCCATCAGCATGGCAAGCAGACCGCACCCCGTCCATCCAATTGCTCCCGGGCGCCGTACCATGCGCGGCATGGAGACATGGGATGCCATTCGGGCGCGGCGCAACGTCCGCGAGTACCAGGACCGGCCGATCGACCCCCACGACCTCGACCGGATCCTCGAGGCGGGGCGGCGCTCGCCGTCCAGCAGCAACCGGCAGCGCTGGGACTTCGTGGTCTGCACCGACCGCGAACAGCTCGTGGAGCTGGCCAAGGTGTGGCACGGCGCGCGACACGTCGCCTCCTCGGCGGCCACCATCGTGTTGCTGGCGCCGCAGGCCGACGACCCGCGCATGGCCGCGTCGATCGCCTATGACCTCGGTCAGGTCACCATGAGCATGATGCTGGCTGCCGCGGATCTCGGCATCGGCAGCGGCCACGCCTCCGTGGGCGACCAGGACCTCGCCCGCCAGATTCTCGGCCACCTCCAGGACCGGCGCGCCGCCTACATGATCGCGCTCGGCCACCCGGCCGGCCGCCCGCTGGCGCCGCTGCGTGCCCCGGACCGCCGTCCCTTCGACCAGGTGGTCCACCGCGGCCGCTGGTAATCCTGAGAACGCCGGTCACGGATCCACCGTGCGCGCCATTTCGGCTCCGTGTCACCGCAGGGCATGCGAGCGCGGCACGGATCCATGACCGGCGTTCTAGAAGGGGATGTTGATGAAGGGCGAGCTGTAGTCGGCCGCGCCGGCCAGGACCCGCTCGGCGTCGGGCACCGGCATGGCGCCGACCTGGCCGGCGGCCTCGATCATCAGCGGCAGCAGGTGGACGTCGCCGGCGGTGGCAATGCCGGTGACCTCCTGGTGCGACAGCACCCAGACGGTCGCCGCGGTGACCCGCTCCTGGTCGTCGAATGGCTCGTACCAGGTGGTGTAGGACTTCTCCCCGCCCTCGGGCCAGTTCCGGCGCGAAACCGTCTTGATGATCATCAGGCCGGCGTCCTGCGCGCGGACCTCGGCTGCCAGCGCCTCGTAGTCGGCCATGTACGCCGGGTCGAGGCTCAGCACGTAGTTGAGCGGGGTCAGCACGGTGTCGAACGGGAAGCGCCGCAGCGCCTCCAGGTGGGTGCCGGGCGCGCCGTCGCCGTGGCCGGTGATGCCGATGAAGCGGGTGAGCCCCTCGTCCCTGGCGCGCAGGGCGGCCTCGACGGCGCCGCCGGAGCGGGTCGCGCGGTCGAGGTCCTCGAGGTCGCCGATGGCGTGGAGCTGGATGAGGTCGAGGTGGTCGGTCCGCAGACGCTCCAGGCTGCGGTTGATCTGTGCCCAGGCGTCGCCGGCGGCGCGCTCGCCGGTCTTGGTCGCCAGGAAGATCTGCTCGCGGATGCGCGGCATCCAGGGGCCGAGCCGCAGCTCGGCGTCGCCGTAGCTGGCCGCCACGTCGAAGTGGTTGATGCCGGCGTCCAGGGCGAGCTGGATCGAGCGGTCGGCGACGTCCTGGTCGACCTGGGCGAGGGCCGCGGCCCCGTAGATCAGCACGGTGCTGGCGTGGCCGGTCCGTCCGAGCCTGCGTTGCTCCACGAGCGATCACTCCCCGTTGGGCGCCGACTGCCGCTGCGCCACCCATACTGGACCCGGAGCGCGCGGCGCTCCAACCGCTCGGGGAGCCGGCCCCGTCAGGCGCGCAGCGGGGCGTTGGACAGCGCGGTGACCGCCATCTCCGAGCCGTCCAGCTCGACCCGCGCCGCCTCCTTGCGACCCGTCAGGTAGAGCAGCACCTCGCCGGGCCCGCCGGCGATCCTCGCCTCGGGGAATCCCTTGCGCAGCACGGCGCTGCGGCCGTCGGGCGCCTGGGCGACCACGCCGAAGCCGCGCAGCTTCCGGAGCTGGCGGTTGCCGGAGGCCCGCAGCAGGCGCCACAGCGCGGCGTCGAGCTCGGGCTCGGCCGGCCGCGGCGCCATCCCGTTGGCGCGCCGGGCGTCCTCGTGGTGCACGAAGTACTCCAGCACGTTGACGGCCACCATCGGCCGCAGCGTCCAGAGGCCGTGCGGACCGCCGCGCAGCCAGGCGATCACCCGTTCGTACCCGCTCGCCTTGGCGGCCTCCATCCGCCGGTGGTTCAGCTCGGCGAAGGGGCCGGGCAGCAGGATCCCGGCGGCCGCCAGCGGCTCCCGCTCGCGCACCATCAGGTGGGCCGCCAGGTCCGCGGTGGTCCAGCCGCGGCAAAGCGTCGGGGCCTCCGGCCCGAGCTCGGTGAGGGTGTCGCAGAGCGCCTCGCGCTCCTTGCGCAGCAATGCTCTCGAGTCCATCGGTCCTCGCTGTAACGGGCCGTATCAGGGCGCGGCGATCATACGCGCAAGCTCAGGCGCTGACGCCGGCGGCGTCCAGCGAGGGAACCTTCACCAGGCCGATCTGGGCCGGTTCCACCAGCAGCAGCTCGCCGACCCGGCCGGTGAGCGCTTCGCGCGCCTCCGGCTCCAGGCCCGTGTCGGTGATCAGCACCGACGCCTCGTCCAGCGAGGCGATGGTGGACAGCCCGACCACGCCCCACTTGGTGTGGTCGGCCAGCACCACCAGGCGGCGGGTGGCGGCCACCATCGCGCGGTTGGTCTCCGCCTCCACCAGGTTCGGGGAGGTGAAGCCCGCGCCGAGGTCGATGCCGTGCACGCCCATGAACAGGCAGTCGACGTGCAGCGAGCGGATGGTCTGCACGGCCACCGGGCCGACCAGCGCGTCGGACGGCGTGCGCACCCCGCCGACCAGCACCACCACGCGGTCGGGGCGGTCGTGGGCGTGCAGCACCTCGGCCACCGGCAGCGAGTTGGTCACCACGGTCAGCTCGGGGATGCGGGTGAGGTAGCGGGCGAACGCGTGGGTGGTGGTGCCGGCGCTGATCGCGATGGCGGTGCCGGGCTGCACGAACTCGGCCGCGTGGCGCGCGATCGCCTCCTTGGCGGGCCGCTCCTGGCTCGACTTGGCCTCGAAGCCCGGCTCGTCGGTGCTGCCGCGGCGGGGGAGCGTGGCGCCGCCGTGGACCTTGGAGATGAGCCCGCGCCGGGCGAGCGCGTCCAGGTCGCGGCGGATGGTCATGTCCGAGACGCCCAGCAGCTCGGTCAGGTCGCTGACGCGCACGCCGCCGCTGCGCTGGAGCTCCTCCAGGATCCGCTCCTGCCGCTGGGCTGGCAGCATCTCTCACGCACCGTCCTCTCGCACGATGGCAACCGCCCCCCCGGGCAGCGGCAGCCGTCCCCCGACCTCGACGCCGGTGAGCAGCTCCACCCCCGTCGCCTCGACCGTTGCCGGCCGCTCGCCGTGGTTGATGGCGAACAGCCACGAGACCGGCCGGTCCCCGCCGAGGGAACGGCGGCGGACCAGCTCGACCCCCTCGGGCGGCGCCGAGCCGCCGCCCGGCGCGACGCCGGCATGGTTGCACACCGCCCCGAGCAGCCGCCGCAGGTCGTCCCCAGCCAGCCTGGTCGACACGTACCAGGCGGAGCCGTTGCAGGTGACCGCCGGCCCGCCGGCGGCCGGGCCGTCGGCGTAGCGTGCCAGCACCTCGGCGCGCTCGGCGTGGACCACCTCGCTCCACAGCGACCCGGTCGAGCCGTCGTCCAGCTGCACCCGCCCGCCGGCGGGCAGTGGGCAGAATTCCTCGACGCGGACGCCGAGCAGCTCCCGGAAGGCGCCCGGGTAGCCGCCCAGGCGCAGGTGGTCGTGCTGGTCGACGATCCCGCTGAAGAACTGCACCAGCAGGCTGCCGCCGCCCTCGACGAAGCCGCGCAGGTTGGCGGCGGCCGCGTCGCTCACCAGGTACAGGCTCGGCGCCAGCACCAGCCGGTAGCGCTCCAGATCCGCGCCCGGCTGCGCCAGGTCGGCGGTCACTCCCAGGCGCCACAGCGCGGTGTGGTGGTCGCGCACCAGCGAAAGGTACGAGAGGTCGGCGCTGGGGTGGGCGTCCAGCTCGGCCGCCCACCATGCCTCCCAGTCCCACAGCAGGGCGACCTCGGCATCCACCCGGCTGCCCTTGACCTCGGCGATCCGCTCCAGCTCGCCGCCGAGCTCGACCACCTCGCGCCAGATCCTGGTGCCGGTGCCGGCGTGGGGGACCATCGCCGAGTGGAACTTCTCGGCGCCCGCGCGCGACTGCCGCCACTGGAAGAACAGCACCCCGTCGGCGCCGCGGGCGACGTGCGCCAGGCTGTTGCGCCGCAGCTGCCCGGGCCGCTTGGCGAGGTTGCGCGCCTGCCAGTTCACCGCGCTGGTGGAGTGCTCCATCAGCAGCCAGGGCGCGCCGCCCGCCAGCGAGCGGCTGAGGTCGCCGGCCAGCGCCAGGTCGACGTGCGCCAGCGGGTCCTCGCCGAGCAGGTAGTGGTCGTTGGAGACGAGGTCCAGCTCCGGCGCCCAGGCCCAGGCGTCGACCGGCTTGAAGCGCGCGAGCATGAAGTTGGTGGTCACCGGGATCGCGGGGGCGTGGCGCGCCAGGACCTCGCGCTCGGCCCGGTAGCACTCCAGCAGCTCGGCCGAGCTGAAGCGCCACCAGTCGAGCTGCTGGGTCGGGTTCACGAAGGTCGGCGCCAGCCTGGGCGGGCCGATCTCCTCCCAGTCGCCGTAGCGCTGGCTCCAGAAGGCCGTGCCCCAGGCGTGGTTGAGCTGGTCCAGGTCGCCGTAGCGGCGCCGCAGCCAGCCCCGGAACGCCTCGGCGCTGGCGTCGCACCAACAGTGGGCGTTGTGGCAGCCGTACTCGTTGTGGACGTGCCACAGCGCCAGCGCCGGGTGCCCCGCGTAGCGCTTGGCGAGCGAGGAGGCCAGCCGCACCGCGCCGGCGCGGTAGGCGGCCGAGCTGGGGCAGAAGGTCTGCCGGCTGCCCGGCCAGAGCCGCTGGCCGGCCCGGTCGACCGGCAGGCTCTCCGGGTGGCGGCGCGAGAACCACGGCGGCGGCGCGGCCGTTGCGGTCGCCAGGTCGACCCGGATGCCGTGGCCGTGCAGCAGGTCGAGCACCTCGTCGAGCCAGCCGAACTCGAAGCGGCCTTCCTCCGGCTCCAGCCAGGCCCAGGAGAACACCCCGACGGTCACCAGGTTGACCCCGGCCTGGCGCATCAGCCGCGCGTCCTCGGCCCAGACGTCCCGGGGCCACTGCTCGGGGTTGTAGTCGCCCCCGTAGCAGAGGCCGTCGATGCCGTCCGGCCATGCGGTCATGCCGTCAGGATCGAACCATACCTATCGGAAGTCAACATGATGGAACAGTTCGCCCTTGACACGATGCGTCGGGCACGCTGGTATATGTGCAACGTTGTGGGGTTGCGTTGAAACTGATCGGTTTCAGCTGCTCTGACAAGGAGGCGCAATGACCCGCTCATCGAGGTCCCCCACGGCCAGGCCGGCCGCCACCGGAACGCCCGTCGTGAACCGGCGTGACCTGCTCAAGCTGTTCGGCGTCACCGCCGGCGCGGTCACCCTCCCGGAGCTGCTGGCCGCCTGCGGCAGCGGCAAGAGCGGGGGGGGCGGCAGCAGCACCAACAAGGTCGTCTCGGTCGGGTCCAACGCCTCCGACGCCGTGCCCAAGCAGGCCTACGTCGACGTGTTCGCCAAGGCCAAGGCGGCCACCGGCCTGGACATCCAGGTGAACACCGTCGACCACAACACCTTCCAGCAGCAGATCAACAGTTACCTCCAGGGAACGCCGCAGGACGTGTTCTTCTGGTTCGCGGGCAACCGCATGAACTTCTTCGCGCAGAAGGGGCTGGCGACGCCGATCTCCGACGTGTGGGAGAAGATCGGGGGCAACTTCACCCCGGCGCTGAAGGCGGCCTCCACCGGCACCGACGGCCAGCAGTACTTCGTGCCGTTCTACTACTACCCGTGGGCGGTCTTCTACCGGAAGAGCGTCTTCGAGCAGCACGGCTACCAGCCCGCCAAGACCTGGGACGAGTACGTCGCCCTGCTCAAGCAGCAGCAGAAGGACGGGCTGACCCCGCTGGCCATGGCGGACGAAGGCGGCTGGCCGGTGATGGGGACCTTCGACTACATCAACATGCGCACCAACGGCTACCAGTTCCACATCGACCTGATGAACGGCAAGGAGTCGTGGACCGACCCGCGGGTCAAGACCACCTTCGACCACTGGGCGGAGATCCTTCCCTACCACGACCTCCAGGGCGGCCTGGCGCGCAAGTGGGAGGAGGCCGCTGCCACTCTGGCGCAGAAGAAGTCGGCCATGTTCCTGCTCGGCATGTTCGTCGGCCAGCAGTTCCAGGGCAAGGACAAGGAGGACCTCGACTTCTTCGCCTTCCCCGAGATCAACCCGCAGTTCGGCCAGGACTCGGTGGAGGCGCCAATCGACGGCTTCATGCTGAGCCGCAAGCTCAAGAACGAGGACGGCGCCAAGAAGCTGCTGGAGTACATGGCGGGCACCGAGGCGGTGGAGACCTACCTCAAGTCCGACCCCAACAACATCGCCGCCAACACCAAGGCGGACACCAGCAGCTACAACTCGCTGCAGAAGAAGGCGGTCGAGCTGATCGGCTCGGCGCAGCACATCTCGCAGTTCCTCGACCGCGACAGCCGCCCCGACTTCGTCTCGACGGTGATGATCCCGTCGCTCCAGCAGTTCATCAAGAACCCCAAGGACACCGGCAGCCTGCTCAGCTCGATCGAGAAGCAGAAGCAGTCGATCTTCGTGGGCTGACGCGGTCCGATGGCAACGGTTCCGAGCCCCACGCCGGCGGGTCCCCGGACCCGCCGGCGCGCCCGCAAGCTGACCCGTCGCGACAAGGTCGTGCTGTCGGTGATGGTGGCCATCCCGGCCCTGCTGCACATCGCGCTGGTCTGGGTCCCCACCTTCGGGTCGATCGCGCTGTCGTTCTCCCGCTGGGAGGGCGTCGGCGGCTTCGACACCATCCAGTGGATCAAGACCCTCAACTACAGGCAGATCTTCACCATCTATCCACCGTTCTGGCCGGCGGTGCAGCACAACCTCATCTGGCTGGGCTTCCTCTTCCTGGCCACCGGCTTCGGCCTCTTCCTGGCGGTGCAGCTCGACAAGCAGCTGCGCTTCACCCGCTTCTACCAGAGCGTCATCTTCCTGCCGGTGATGCTGTCGCTGGCGATCGTCGGCTTCATCTGGCGCCTGGTCTACTCGCACGACGACGGCCTGCTGAACAACCTGCTGGGCACCCACGTCGACTGGCTGGGCAACTCACGCATCAACCTGTGGGCGGCGCTGGTGGCCTCCGGCTGGCGGCACGTCGGCTACATCATGATCATCTACCTGGCCGGCCTGAAGGCGCTCGACCCGTCGCTGCGCGAGGCGGCGGCGATCGACGGTGCCAACGAGTGGCAGTCGTTCCGCCGGGTGGTGTTCCCGGCGCTCAAGCCGATCAACGTGGTGGTGCTGGTGATCACCGCGATCGAGGCGCTGCGCGCCTTCGATCTGGTGTACGTGATCAACAAGGGCACCAACGGGCTCGAGCTGCTGTCGGTGCTGGTGACCAACAACATCGTCGGCGAGGCCAGCCGCATCGGCTTCGGGTCGGCGCTGGCGGTGGTCCTGCTGGTCATCTCGCTGGCGTTCATCATCCCGTACCTGGTGGTCTACTTCCGCGGCAGTTTCGCGGGCAGGGGGGCGAGGTAGATGGCGGCCACCGGCGTCGACGTCGGCGCGCCCAGGACCGAGGCCGCCGCTCTCCGGGAGCGGGCGCGCCGCGCCAGGCGGCTGCGGCCGCAACGGGTGGTGCTGCACGCCTTCCTGATCGCCACGGTGCTGATCTGGATCGCGCCGCTCGCCTGGACGGTCTACACCTCGCTGCGGCCGTACCAGGACACCTTCCGGCTGGGCTACTTCTCGATCGGCGGCCACTACGGCTTCAGCAACTTCAGCCACGCCTGGAGCCAGGCCGACCTGGTCCGCTTCTACGGCAACACCCTGATCGTGACCGTGCCGGCGGTGGTGCTGACCCTGCTGCTGTCCTCGTTCGTCGCCTTCGCGGTGTCGCGCTTCAGCTGGAAGCTGAACGTCGCCGTGCTGATCGTGTTCACCGCCGGGAACCTGCTGCCGCAGCAGGTGATCATCACCCCGCTGTACCGGCTCTTCCTGATGATCCCGTTGCCGGCCTGGATGAACCCCTCGGGCACCCTGTACGACTCCTACTGGGGCCTGATCGCCATCCACGTCGCCTTCCAGGTGGGCTTCTGCACCTTCGTGCTGAGCAACTACATGCGGACCATCCCGCACGAGCTGACCGAGGCGGCGCTGATCGACGGCGCCTCGGTGTGGCGCCAGTTCTGGCGGATCATCATGCCGCTCTGCCGGCCGGCGCTGGCCGCGCTGGCGACGCTGGAGTTCATCTTCGTCTACAACGACTTCTTCTGGGCGCTGGTGCTGATATCGACCGGCGACAAGCGGCCGATCACCTCGGCGCTGGCCAACCTCCAGGGGCTCTACTTCACCGACGACAACCTGATCGCCGCCGGCGCGCTGCTGGCCGCCCTGCCGACGCTGATCGTCTACCTGACCCTGCAGCGGCAGTTCGTCCGCGGCCTGACGCTCGGCGCCACCAAGGGATAGGAGGAGGCGCCCGTGGGGTTCGCCGAGATCGCCGAGGTCCGGGTCGACCCGGCGGCGGCGCGCGTCTACGAGCACGGCTGGCAGTCCTGGACGCCGACCACCGCCTACGGCCTGCAGCAGCCGGCCCACCGCCCGTCCAGCGGGACCCGCAGGGTGCTCTGCTACCGGCCCGACCGGGTCCCGCCCCCGATCGGCTTCCAGGGCGAGGGCCTGCTGGCGGTCGACCCCGGCGACGGCGGGCCCGTCCTGGTGGTGGCCACGCTGGACGCCAGCGTCCACATGCCGTCGATCCGCGCCGAGCACCGCCAGGGCCGGGTGATGGTCACCGCCGACGGCCCCGTCGAGCGGGTCGAGTTCGAGGTCCCCGAGCCGACGACGCCCGCCGGCCCCGACCCTGGTGGTCCCGGTCCCGGCGCGCTCGGGACCGGGACCGGGGCGCCCGGCGACGGTGGTGCCGGCAGGCTCGGGCGGCTCGGGGCGGCGCTGGCGGCCTGGGCCGACCGCTATGCCGAGCGCGCGGCGGTACCGTCGCCGCGGCCGGCGCCGACGGTCTGGTGCTCCTGGTACCACTACTTCACCCGGGTCACCGAGGGCGACATGCTCGAGAACCTCGACGCCATGGACGAGCTGGACCTGCCGGTCGAGGTGGTCCAGCTCGACGACGGCTACCAGGCCGAGATCGGCGACTGGCTCGAGCTCTCCGGCAGGTTCAGCTCGCTGCACGAGCTGGTCGACCGCATCCGGCAGCGCGGCCGGCGCGCCGGCATCTGGGTGGCGCCGTTCCTGGTGGGGGAGCGCAGCAAGCTGGCCGCCGAGCACCCCGACTGGCTGGTCCGCGACGCCACCGCCGGCCGCAACTGGGACCAGGAGCTGCGCGCGCTCGACGTCACCCACCCCGATGCCGCCGCCTGGCTCGGCGAGGTGTTCACCGCCCTGGCCGGGATGGGGATCGACTACTTCAAGATCGACTTCGTCTACGCGGGCGCGCTCGAGGGCGGCCGCCACGGGCACGCCGACGGGCTGGCCGCCTACCGGCGGGGCGTGCAGCTGATCCGCGAGGCGATCGGCCCGGATGCCTACCTGCTCGGCTGCGGCGCGCCGATCCTGCCGAGCATCGGCCTGGTCGACGCGATGAGGGTCAGCCCGGACACCGCCCCGGTCTACGAGCCGCCCGACGCGGACCTCAGCCGCCCGTCGCAGCGCGCCGCGGTGCTGACCGGCCGGGGCCGGCAGTGGCAGCACGGCCGCTTCTGGGTCAACGACCCTGACTGCCTGCTGGCCCGTCCCGCGGTCGAGCGGCGCGAGGCGTGGGCCGCGCACGTCGCCGAGGTTGGGGGACTGGTGGCCAGCAGTGACCGCTTGCGGGACCTCGACCAGTGGGGTCTGGAGACCACCCGACGCCAACTTCGTGCCGTGACCGACGTTTCGCGCGTGATCCACGAGGTAAGGGGGCAGGACGGTACTCCGACCGAAAGGTGACCGTATCGTGCTCACCATCACCACGGAAGCGGCCCAGGCAATCAACGCGATCGTCGAGTCCTCGCCGATGCCACAGGGTGGCCTCAAGATCACCGCGAAGCCAGTGAGCGACACCGAGTCGACCCTCGAGCTCTCGGTGGTGGAGGCGCCCGCTGAGAGCGACCGCGTGATCGAGGACCAGGGGACGCGGGTGTTCCTGGAGGAGCTCGCCTCCGATTATCTGGAGGACAAGGTCCTGGACGCCGAGGTCGAGGGGGAGCAGATCCGCTTCACCCTGCAGGACCAGGGCCAGTCGCCGCAGCGGGGTGCGCCCGAGCAGAACTGACGCATCGGGACCAACCGGGCGCCGGCCCAGCGTGAGGTTCACGGGGCCGGCGCTCCGGTGTCGTATGGTGGGTGCATGCCGCCACGCAAGGAAGTCCTCGAGGTCGCCGGGCACGAGGTCACGGTCACCAATCCGGACAAGGTGTTCTTCGCGACGACCGGGCACACCAAGCTCGACCTGGTCCGCTACTACCTGGCGGTGGCCGACGGCGCGGTCCGCGGCGTGGACGGCCGCCCGATGGCGCTCAAGCGCTTCGTCAACGGCGCCGACGGCGAGTTCTTCTTCCAGAAGCGCGCGCCGGCCTCCCGCCCGGACTGGATCGAGACGGTCGAGCTGCGCTTCCCGTCGGGCCGCAGCGCCGAGGAGGTCGTGGTCCGCGACGCGGCCGCGCTGGTCTGGGTGGTCAACCTCGGCTGCATCGACCTGAACCCGCACCCGATCCAGGCCGGCGACATCGACCACCCGGACGAGCTGCGGGTCGACCTGGACCCGGTGCCCGGCGTCGGCTGGCCGCAGATCCGCCGGGTCGCCCTGCTGGTCCGCGACGTCCTCGAGCAGTTCGGGCTGGTCGGCTGGCCCAAGACCTCCGGCTCCCGCGGCTTCCACGTCTACGCGCGCATCGAGCCGCGCTGGACCTTCACCGAGGTGCGGCGCGCGGCCGTCGCGCTGGCCCGCGAGGTGGAGCGGCAGGCGCCCGACATCGCCACCAGCAGGTGGTGGAAGGAGGAGCGCCAGGGCGTCTTCATCGACTACAACCAGAACGCCAAGGACCGCACGGTCGCCTCCGCCTACTCCGTGCGGCCGACCGCCGACGCGCGGGTGTCGGCCCCGCTGCGCTGGGAGGAGGTCCCGGACTGCGAGCTGGAGGCGTTCACCATCGACACCGTGCCGGCCCGCTTCGCCGAGATCGGCGACCCGTGGGAGGCGATGGACCAGGCGGTCGGCTCGCTCGAGGCGTTGCTCGACCTGGCCGACCAGCACGAGGCGGTCGGCTTCGAGGACGCGCCCTGGCCGCCGCACTTCATGAAGCAGGCCGGCGAGCTGCCGCGGGTGCAGCCGTCCAAGCGGAGGATGGCGGGCAGCAGGGCGCGTGAGGGGATCGTGCCGCCGCCGGCCCCCGGCAAGGCCACCGGGCCGACCGGACGGCGCCGCTCGACCATGCCGCTGATCGAGATCGCCAGGGCGGCCACCCAGGCCGAGGCCATGGAGGGCCTGGAGCGCTGGAAGGCGCGGCACCAGGAGACCTGGGACAAGCTCGCGCCGCACGACGTGCTGGTCGACTCGATGCGCGGCCGCAGCACCACCTGGTACCGCATCCGGCTCAATCTCCAGAACGTGCCCGAGGAGGAGCGGCCGGTCCAGGAGCCGCTGGAGATCGACTACGACCCCTGGGCCGGCGCCGGCGACCCCCGCGCGGCCGCCCGGCGCCCCACCGGGGACGCCGAGCGGACCGTGGACTGAGCCAGCCGCCCTACCGGCCGGCCGCCAGCTCGTCCGCCTGACCGCCGACAGCCGCGGGCCGCGGCCGGACGGCGCGCGCCGGCGCGGGTACCGGCGGATCGAGTGGATCGAGCGGGCGATCGAGCCGCCGCGTGGCCGGCTCAGCGACGAGCGGCACGACCGGCTGGTGTCCGCGCTGGCCATGGTGATCGGCTGGGAGGCCCTGATCGTGCTCGGCGACGTGCGCGGGCTCGACCAGGACGGGCAGCGCGCCACTATGGGCTGGGCGGCGCGGACCCTGGTCGAGGCGATGCTCGCCGAGTCCGCCGCCCTTGAGATCGGCCGATGTGACGTGGTCAAGCGTGGGGTCTAGCCGACGCGGCGGTGGAGCTGCCAGATGGCCACGGCGAGCAGGATGCCGGCGAGGCCGGTGAACAGGGCGGCCTCGATGAGCTGGAAGTGCCAGTAGCGGCTGGCCGGCTGGTAGATGACCTGCCAGTGGTAGCCGTGCTGGTGCAGGGAGGCCGTGAGGCTGTCGCGGGTGCCGCTGGTGGTGCTGGCGAGGCTGTTGAACAGGCTGCGCTGCTGGGCGAGGCTGAGCTGGTGGCCACCTGCGTCGAGCAGGCGACGGCCGAGGTTGAGGTTGGTATCGACCACGCTGCCGTGCTGCAGGTCGAGCGGGTCGACGATGGCGGTGACGGGACGCTGGTAGTGGGGTCGGAGCCAGTCCTCCACCGGGAGGCGGACGGCGACGAAGCCGGCGAGGGTGGCGCCCATGGCCAGCACGGTGCGGCGGGTGAGGATGCCGGCCAGGGTGCCGAGCGCGAAGGCGAACAGCGTGTAGGCGGGCAGGGACAGCCCTTCGAAGTCGAACGCGCTCGCGACGAGCCTGCCGTCCAGCCGGTCGAGGGGGCCTCGGTACCAGCCGAACAGCCCGCTGAGCACGGTGGTCAGCGCCAGGATGGCGGCCAGGAGCACGGCCAGCTTGACGGCCAGCCAGCGGGTGCGGGGGACGGCCTGGGTCCACGCCAGCCGCCAGGTGTCGTGCTCGAACTCGCGGGCCAGCAGCGGCGCGCCGACGAAGATGCCGACGACGGCGGGCAGGAAGTTGAGCCACGGGACGAGGCCCAGCAGGCTGTTGGTCGTGGTGCTGAACCGGCTGGCGAAGTCGTCGATCGCGCTGGCGCAGGTGGGGGTGGCGTCGGGCTGGCCGAGGCAGGCGGCGATGCCGGCCTGGTGGTAGGCGGCGTGCATCGGCACGCCCACGGCGAGCAGGATCGCCGCGACCGCCCCGAGCAGGAGCAGCCCGCCGAGGGCTTCGGCGCGGTGCTGGCGCCAGGTGAGCCAGACCATCAGGCGGTCACCTCCATGCTTGCGGGGTCATGACTGGGCTGGGGCAGGGAGGGCTGGGGAAGCTGGAGGTAGGCGAGCACGAGGTCCTCCAGGTTGACCGGGTGGGCCTGCCAGTTGGGGTGGGTGGCGGGACGGTCGGGGCTGGTGCGGACCAGGAGGCTGGTCTGGCGGTCGCCGTGACGCACGCTCAGGACCCCGGGGACCTGGCGGAGTGCCTGCTGGTCGGCGCGGGGGCCGACCAGCAGGCGGTGGCTGGCGAGCAGCTCCTCGACGTCGCCGGCGACCCGGACCCGGCCGGCGACGAGCACGACCAGGTGGTCGCAGACCCGCTCCAGCTCGGCGACGACGTGCGAGGACAGCAGCACGGTGAGGCCATCCTCGGCGGTCGCGCCCATCAGGACCTGCATGAACTCGCGGCGGGCCAGCGGGTCGAGGCTGGCGACCGGCTCGTCCAGCAGCAGCAGCCGCGGCCGCTTGGCCAGCGCCATGGCGAGCGCGACCTGGGCCTGTTGGCCGTTGGAGAGCCGGCCGGCACGGCGGTCCAGGGGGATGTCGAGCTGGGCCAGGCGCCGCTCCGCCAGGGGCCGGTCGAAGCGGCCGGGGAGGTTGAGCCGCTGGCCCATGGTGAGCAGGTCGGCGACGGTGAAGCCCTTGTAGAGCGGGTGGTCCTGGGCGACGAACCCAACCCGCGCCAGTGCCTGGGGGGTGTTGGCCCTGGCGTGCTCGCCGAAGACCCGCACAGTGCCCCCGGTGGGCGCCATCAGCCCGATGGCGAGCTGCAGCAGGGTGGTCTTGCCGGCGCCGTTTGGGCCGACCAGCGCGGTCACCCGCCCCTGGGGCAGCTGCAGGGTGCAGTCGCGCAGGGCCCAGACCCGCCTGCCGTAGCGCTTGCCGAGCCGCTCGGCCTCAAGCGCCGGCGCGGTGGTCACGGTGCTCATGCCACCCCCTCCCCGCCGGCTGGAGCTCCCGCCGCCGGCTCAGCGTGGAGCTCGTGGAGGGCGATCGTAAAAAGGGCGCTGATGGCCTGCTCGTCCAGCCCTGCCTGGTAGGCGCCACGCAGCCACCGGTCCAGGGAGCGGCGCAGCGCGGCGTAGGCGCCCGGCGCGACCGCGGTGACGCTGCCCTGGATGAAGGTGCCCTGCCCGGGGCGGGGGACAACCAGGTCCTCGTGCTCCAGTTGCCGGTAGGCCTTGACGACCGTATTGGGGTTGATCGCCAGGGTGCCGGCGACCTCCTTGACGGTGGGCAGTTGGTCGCCGGGCTGCAGGTAGCCGAGCAGCAGGCCCTGCTTGACCTGCTGGACGAGCTGGAGGTAGGGCGGCACGCCGGAGCGGTTGTCCAGGCGGAACTCGAACACTGCACGCTCACCTTCCTCCGTCATACTATGATGTTAGTAAAACAGTAGAGGAGCGGCGGGACAATGGTCAAGCGCTGGCTCGTTCTCGGACAGGCCCTCGCTACGCGGCCGAGCCCTGGACCTCGGCGCCGAGCACCGGCCGGCCGTCGATCCAGGCGCGCTCGACCCGGGAGCGGACGTCCAGCGGGTCGCCGGACCAGACGCACAGGGTGGCGGCCTTGCCGGGGGCCAGCGAGCCGACCCGGTCTTCGATCCCCAGCACGCGGGCCGGGTGCAGGGTGACCGCCCGCAGCGCGACCTCAGGGTCCAGCCCCTCCTTGACGGCCAGGGCGGCCTGCACGTGGAGCAGCTGGATGGGCACCACCGGGTGGTCGGTGATGATCGAGATCTCCACCCCGGCGGCGGCCAGCTTGCCGGGGTTGGCGATCGAGCGGCGCCGCAGCTCCACCTTGGAGCGGGAGGTGAGCAGCGGGCCGATCAGCACCGGCACGCCCCGCTCGGCGATCCGGTCGGCCAGCAGGGCGGCCTCGGTACCGTGGTCGATCACCAGCCGGTAGCCGAACTCGTCGCTCAGCCGCAGCGCGGTGGCGATGTCGTCGGACCGGTGGCAGTGCTGCCGCCAGGGGATCTCGCGGCGCAGCACCATGCCGAGCGCCTCCCAGCGCAGGTCCCGCTCGACCGGCTCGCCGCCCGGGTGGTTCAGCTTCTCGAGGTAGTTGGCCGCCTTGACGAAGCTCTCGCGGATCAGCGCCGCGGTGCCCAGCCGGGTGGAGGGGAACTCCTTGCGCTCGCCGTAGACGCGCTTGGGGTTCTCGCCGAGCGCGGACTTCAGCCCGCTCGGCGAGCGCAGCACCATCTCGTCGACCGTGCGCCCGACGCAGCGCACCGCCACGGTCTGGCCGCCGATCGGGTTGCCGGAGCCGGGGTTGACGTTGACGGTCAGCACGCCGCCGTTGACCGCGTCCTGGAAGCCGAGGTCGTCGGGATTGATGGCGTCCAGCGCACGGACGTGCGGGGTCACCGGGTTGGTCATCTCGTTGGTGTCCTGCCCGGCCCAGCCCTCGGCCTCCTCGTGCACGCCGAGGTGGACGTGCGCGTCGATCAGGCCCGGCATGATCACCTTGCCGTCGGCTTCGACGCGCTCGACGTCGTCGGGAACCTGGATGTCGGGGCCCAGCGCGGCGATCCGGCCGTCCTCGACCAGGATCGCGCCGCCCTCGAACGGCGTGCCCTCGATGGGGAGGACCCGCCCGCCGACGATCGCCAACCGTCCATTGCCCGTAGTCGCTTCCAACGCCATCTCCTGTCCAGCAGCCGCGCCGCTCCCCTCGCCGGAGCGGTCTCCGCCCACAGTGAACCAGCGTTCGCGGCAGGCGTCCGGTCGGGCGGGGAAGGGAAGGGGCGGGTCAGGGGATGGGGATCTCGCCGAAGACCTCGCGGATGCGGCGCAGCTCGCGCAGGCGCGGCTCGGTCTCGCCGCCGACCCAGCGGCTGACCGTCTTGACCGAGACGCCGAGCTGCCGCGCGGCGGCCTCCTGCGACAGGCCCTCGCGCTTGAGCACCGCCGCCATCCAGCTCGCGAAGCTGTCCTCGGCCGGCGCGGCCGGCTGGCGGTCGCCGTCGGTGGAGGCCACCGCCTCCGGCGGCTGGACGGCCCGCTGCATGGCGGGCAGGTCGGCGGCGTTCGCCGGCGAGCGGAGGATGTCGACCTCGACCGCCTCCGGGAAGATCCGGAAGGAGACCTGGATGAAGGCGCCCTCGGGGCTGGCGGCGTCGAGCAGCGCCTGGGCGACCGCGCTCTGGAGCTCGCGGGTGTCGTCGACGCTCAGCGGCGAGTCCGCCAGGTTGCGCCGCACGAAGTCGCGGATGTCGGGGATCGAGGAGGGGCGCGCCGGGAAGGTCTTCGAGAGCACCACGATCGGATGGACGACCACCGGCCCATCCTGGTCTCCGCTCTGCTGAGCTGCCAAACTTCTCCTCCTCGAGCCCCGGCGGCCCGGCGAGCCAGGCCAAGCACGGACGGCTCGAGTCGATTGTAAGCCAGGTCGGTGCGTCGGCCGGCGGCGCGATACCGGGTCCACGTGTGCAAAGCGTAATCAGCCCGGGGAGCCCCCGCAATCGGTCGGCGGTACGGAGATTCTGAGGGCTTTGACCACCGAATGTCTGGACAGTGTCCGGACACAACTGGCTTGAATTCCGCTCCGGTTGGGAGGATGCTTCGGCGAAACCCGTGCGCCGGGAGGTCTGCGATGACGCAGCATCCAGTGCAAGGCAGTCCCGGGGTGAGCAGCGCCTCCGCTGGCGACGCACGGCTTCGCGACGCCGCGGCGCGCCGGACCGAACCGGCCGAGCTGCTGGAGCGGGACGCGGAGCGGGTCGCCCGGGCATGCTACGAGATGGCCCTCCGGTTCCACCGTGGCGGCCGGCTGGTGGTCTTCGGCACCGGCAGCGCGGTGACCGACGCCCAGCACATCGCCGTCGAGTTCGTCCACCCGGTGATCGTCGGCAAGCGCGCGCTGCCGGCGTTCTCGCTGGCCAACGACATGCCCACCGTGACCGGGGTGGCCGCCCGCGACGGCCTCGCCGAGGTGTTCGCCCACCAGCTCCGCTACCTCGGCGACCCGCGCGACATCGCGCTCGGGGTCTCGGCCGACGGGCACAGCGACAACGTGCTGCGCGGCCTGGAGGTCGCCCACGACGCCGGCATGCTGACCATCGCGCTCAGCGGCGGCGACGGCGGCAAGATCGCCGCCAGCCCGGCGGTCGACCACGCCTTCGCGGTCGGCTCCGACGACCCCCTGGTCGTCAAGGAGGTCCAGGTCACCACCTACCACATCCTCTGGGAGCTGGTGCACGTCTTCTTCGAGCAGCCCGGCCTGCTCGACCCGGGGGTGGTGCGGTGACCGGCGAGCCGCTCCCCATCGAGGCCCAGCCGGCGCGGCGCGTGCCGGAGTGCCACGGCGACGTCTGCATCACCTGCTCGGACGAGGCGGTGCAGGTCCGCGTGGTGGAGCTGCTCGGCGACGAGCTCGCCCTGGTGGACACCGGATCCTCGACCGAAGAAGTGAGCATCGCCCTGGTCGACGCGGCCGTGGGCGACCTCGTGCTGGTCCACGCCAAGGAGGCGATCGGGGTGGTGAGGGACTGATGCCCGAATCCGAGCCGATGCAGTCGCTCTACCCGTTCCTGTACGCCGGTCGCGCCGACGTCGACGGCGTGCTCGCCGAGGTGGCCCGCTCGACCGCCTCCAAGGCCGCCGAGATCGTCGCCCTGCGCGACGAGTGCCTGCGCCGGTACGGGCCGCGCCTGGTCGCCTGCGCCGAGGCGATGGCCGAGCGGCTGGGGCGTGGCGGCCGGCTGTTCGCCTGCGGCAACGGCGGCAGCGCCACCGACGCCCAGGACCTCGCATCGCTGTTCCTGCACCCGCCTGGGGGCGCCAGGCCGCTGCCGGCCTTCTGCCTCACCGGCGACATCGCGGTGGTCACCGCGCTGTCCAACGACATCGGCTTCGAGGTGGTGTTCGCCAGGCAGCTGGCCGCCTTCGCCACCCCGGACGACATCGCCGTCGGGCTGTCCACCAGCGGCAACTCCGACAACCTCGTGCGGGCGTTCGCCGAGGCCAGCCGCCGCGGGCTGCTGACCGTCGGGCTGGCCGGCTACGAGGGCGGCCGGATGGCCGAGCTGGACACCATCGACCACCTCTTCGTGGTGCCGTCGTCCTCGGTCCACCGCATCCAGGAGGCCCAGACCACTCTCTATCACGTCCTGTGGGAGCTCACGCGGTCCCTGCTGCCTTCGGCCGCTCCGGCCAGCACGCGGGTGGCATCGGAACCGGCCTGACATCCCGACCGGGAGGTTTCCGCATCATGGCGCAGGAAGAGGACCAGCCCATCCACATCCTCTGGATCAACGCCGGACTGAGCTGTGACGGCGACTCGGTGGCGCTGACGGCCGCCACCCAGCCGAGCATCGAGGAGATCGCGCTGGGCGCGCTGCCCGGGCTGCCGAAGGTGGCGGTGCACTGGCCGCTGATCGACTTCGAGTGCGGCCCGGAGCAGGGCGCCGACACCTTCATCAACTGGTTCCACCGCGCCGACCGCGGCGAGCTCGAGCCGTTCGTGCTGGTGATCGAGGGCTCGATCCCCAACGAGGCGATCAAGCGCGAGGGCTACTGGGCGGCCTTCGGCAACAACCCGGAGACCGGCCAGCCGATGACCACCTCGGAGTGGCTCGACCGGCTGGCGCCCAAGGCGCTGGCGGTGCTGGCGGCCGGCACCTGCGCGACCTACGGCGGCATCCACGCGATGGCCGGCAACCCCACCGGCGCCATGGGCGTGCCCGACTACCTCGGCTGGGACTGGAAGTCCAAGGCGGGCATCCCGATCATCTGCGTGCCCGGCTGTCCGATCCAGCCGGACAACCTCTCCGAGACGATCCTCTACCTGCTCTACCAGGCCGCCGGCCAGGCGCCGATGATCCCGCTCGACGAGGCGCTGCGGCCGACCTGGCTGTTCGGCGCGACCGTGCACGAGGGCTGCGACCGCGGCGGCTACTACGAGCAGGGCGAGTTCGCCACCGAGTACGGCTCTCCCAAGTGCCTGGTGAAGCTCGGCTGCTGGGGCCCGGTGGTGAAGTGCAACGTGCCCAAGCGCGGCTGGATCAACGGGGTCGGCGGCTGCCCCAACGTCGGCGGCATCTGCATCGCCTGCACGATGCCGGGCTTCCCGGACAAGTTCATGCCCTTCATGGACGAGCCGCCGGGCAGCAAGGTCTCGACTTCCGCCAGCGGCATGTACGGGACGGTGATCCGCGCGCTGCGCAAGGTCACCGAGAAGACCGCCGATGCGGAGCCCAAGTGGCGCAGGACCGGCACAGAGCTCACCACCGGCTACAAGCCCGAGTGGTAGGGGAGGCACAGATGACCACCACGACCCCCCGTCGGGAAACGGGCGAGGAGGAAGCCGGCAACCTGGTGGAGATGGCCTGGGACCCGATCACCAGGATCGTCGGGAGCCTCGGCATCTACACCAAGATCGACTTCGCCCAGAAGCGCGTCGCCGAGTGCTACTCGACCTCGTCGATCTTCCGCGGCTACAGCATCTTCATGAAGGGCAAGGACCCGCGGGACGCGCACTTCATCACCAGCCGGATCTGCGGCATCTGCGGCGACAACCACGCCACCTGCTCGGTCTACGCGCAGAACATGGCCTACGGGGTCCGGCCGCCGCACATCGGCGA
>DASVXQ010000642.1:0-7133 GCA_036392615.1 Actinomycetes bacterium
CCGCAGCCGGCCAGCGCGGTCGCCAGGCCGCAGGCAGCCGCGGCGCGCAGCAGCGCGCGCCGTGAGCAGCGTGTCTGGATATCGGTCAGGGTATCCCTCAGCGGTTGGGTAGCTAGCATCCCGGCATGACTTCGATGCACCGATTCGCGAAGTCTATCGAAGATCGGCACAGGATGTTCCACCGGAGCGCCTCGGTCCTGGAGCCCGAAATTGTTCTGAGCAATTCCCCTGACGCCGGAATGGCCCCTTCTCACCTATTTCTGGTGGTCCGTGCGGCTGCGCTGATCGAAACTCTTGACGCATCCGGCCGCCCGTCGGAAACTCCTGCTCTGGCCTCGACCCTGGCCTCGATTCCTGCACAGTCTGCTCGTGTCGCGGGAGGACCGAGCAAGTGGCCATCTACGAGTACCGCTGCAGCGACTGCGGCACCTTCGAGAAGTCGATGCCGATGGGCACCGCGACCGCGTCCGCCGAGTGCCCGGCCTGCGGTGGCGACGGCAACCGGGTCTTCTCGGCTCCGATGACCTCCCGGACCCCGGGGCCCCTCGCGGCGATGCTGGCACGCGAGGAGGCGTCCCGGGACCAGCCCGAGGTCGTCAACCGGGTGCCCGCGGCTGCCAGGTCCCGACGTCCGGTGGCGTCCCAGGAGCTCCTGGCGCGCCTCCCCAAACTCTAGTCCGCGGCCGCTCCGCCGCCTCCGGGCCGCCCGCCGGGCCCGCGAGGGCCACCGATCCGAGCGTCATCCGGTCAACGGACCAGCTGGGTCCAAAGGGGGGCTTGCCATGCCAGAAGTGGTCTTCCACGTCGACCAGTCCAAGTCGATGCGCGACCAGGAGATGCCGGGGCACAACCGCTGGCACCCGGACATCCCCTCGGTGACGTCGGTCCGCCCTGGCAGCGAGTTCAGGGTCGAGTGCCGCGAGTGGACCGACGCCCAGCTCGGCAACAACGACTCGGCCAACGACGTCCGCGACGTGGACCTGACGATCGCGCACATGCTCAGCGGCCCGATCGAGATCGAGGGCGCCGAGCCGGGCGACCTGCTGGTGGTCGACATCCTCGACCTCGGCCCGGTCCCGCAGGAGACGGGCCCGGCCCCCGGCCAGGGATGGGGCTACACCGGCATCTTCGCCAAGACCAACGCCGGCGGCTTCCTCACCGACTACTTCCCTGACGCCTACAAGGCGATCTGGGACTTCCACGGGCAGGACGCCACCTCCCGGCATCTGCCGGGCATCCGCTACACGGGCGTCACCCACCCAGGACTGTTCGGCACCGCGCCCTCGGCGGACCTGCTGGCGAGGTGGAACGAGCGGGAGCAGGCGCTCATCCAGACCAACCCGGACCGGGTCCCGCCGCTGGCCCTGCCACCGCTGGAGCAGGGGACGCTGGCGGGCAAGCTCAGCGGCGACGAGCTCAGCAAGGTCGCCCGCGAGGGTGCCCGGACGGTGCCGGCACGCGAGAACGGCGGCAACCACGACATCAAGAACTGGACCCGAGGCTCACGCGTCTTCTTCCCCGTGCACGTTCCGGGCGCCAAGCTCTCCGGCGGCGACCTGCACTTCAGCCAGGGGGACGGCGAGATCACCTTCTGCGGCGCGATCGAGATGGGAGGCTTCATCGACTTCGGCGTCGACCTGATCAAGGGCGGCATGGAGAAGTACGGGATCAGCACCAACCCGGTCTTCCTGCCGGGCCGCGTCGAGCCCAGGTACAGCGAGTTCATGTCGTTCGTCGGCGTGTCGGTGGACCACGACACCAACACCAACTTCTACATGGACGCGACCGTCGCCTACCGGCGGGCCTGCCTCAACGCCATCGAGTACCTGAAGACCTTCGGCTACTCCGGCGAGCAGGCCTACCTGCTGCTGGGCTCGGCCCCCATCGAGGGGCGCATCAGCGGGATCGTGGACATTCCCAATGCCTGCTGCTCGCTGTACCTGCCGACGGCGATCTTCGACTTCGACATCCGGCCCACCGCCGAGGGCCCAAGGCGAGCCGACCGGGGACAGGTCGCTGTGACCTCGTGAGGCGGCTCTGAGCTCGTGCCGGGCATCCCCGTGCGCCGCTGGCGCACGGGGATGCCGGCCGGAAGGAGCGCACGACCATGACGGCGGCGGCACCACAACGCGCGGCGGAGGCGTGGTCCGGGCTGGCCGCGGGCAACCCGGTGATGACCACGGTCGACACGCTGCTGCGCGGCGTCGGCCAGGTGATGTTCCAGAACAACCCGCTCACCGGGCTGATCTTCCTCGCCGGCATCTTCGTCAACTCCGGCAAGCTGGGCGGCTTCGGGCTCCTCGGCCTGGCGGCCAGCACGCTGACGGCCTACCTGCTCGGCGCGGACCGCGCGCTGATCCGCAACGGCCTGTTCGGCTTCAACGGCATCCTGGTCGGCATCGGCCTGGCCTTCTTCCTGAACTACAACGGGCTGCTGATCGGCTACGTCATCCTCGGCGGCGCGCTCTCGACCGTCGCCATGATGGGTCTGGCCAACCTGTTCAGCGTCTGGGACCTGCCGGCGCTCACCGCGCCCTTCGTGCTGACCGCCTGGCTGTTGCTGTTCGCGGTCCTGCTGTTCGCCAACCTGCGGCCGAACGCGCTGATCGTGGTGGCGCCGCCGGACACCAGGGTCCTGCCCGAGACCGCCCTGCGGGAGGCGGCGACCGGCGCCGGCGCGATCGGCCTCACGCCGGTCAACATGACCAACGCCCTGTTCCGGGGCATCGGCGAGGTGATGTTCCAGGACAAGCTGGCGACCGGGGTGATCTTCCTCTTCGCGATCTTCGTCAACTCGCGGATCTCGGCGCTGTTCGCCCTGCTCGGCTCGGCGCTCGGCGCGCTCACCGCCTGGACCGTCGGCGCCAACGGCGTGGCGGTCTTCCACGGGCTGTACGGCTTCAACGCCGTGCTGTGCGCCATTGCGCTCGGCGGCGTCTTCTTCGTGCTGACCTGGAGGTCGGCCATCTACGCGCTGGTCGCCGCGCTGATCAGCGCGCTGGTCTTCGCCGCCATCAGCACCTTCCTGGCGCCCATCGGCATGCCCGCGCTGACCGCGCCGTTCGTGCTGGTCACCTGGATCTTCCTGCTGGCCAAGGCGGGCTTCAAGGCACTGGTGCCGGTCGGCCTGGCCGACGTCACCACCGCCGAGGCGCACCTGGAGGGCTACAGGACTGGCAGGATCGGGCCGGAGGCGCCCAGTCCGGACCAGCCGCGCCGGCCCGCGTCCGACGCGCCCAAGGCGGTTCCCTGACCCGGCGCCCGAGAGGTGGCGGCCGCGAGGTGGCGGCCGCCACCTACGCGGGGTACACGCGGTCGACCGCCAGGCGGGTCTCCAGCAGGGCGAGCCGCTGCGCGACCATGCCCACGATCTGCACGCCCTGGGTGGTCTCGAACTCCAGCTCGTTCTTGAGCAGCTGGAGCGGGTAGCTGGCGAACACCACGCCGGGGAGATCCTCGAGATCGTGGATCCCGTGGTCCAGCCGCGCCCAGGTGAGCTTCACGAACTCCTGGTCGCTGAGCTGCGTCACCCGCAGCGCGGCCGCCGGATCGCCCGGCAGCCGGTCCACCGAGAACCGCTGCGCCGTGACCGGATAGTGCGCCGCCACCAGCTCGCGCAGGGTGACCGGCCGGTCTTCCGTCCGCGACCAGCTGGTCGGCTCCTCGAGCGCCTCCGGGGGGAGATGCACCGGGTCGGCGAGCTCCTCCAGGCGGATCGTCGCCTGGTCGCGCAGCCGGTCGGAGAAGTCGAAGGTCGGGGCCCCGCCGCCCGACCAGAGGTCATAGGAGGGGCTCATGACCGTTCTCCTGATGGCGTCGCCGCGTTTTGGCGGGGAAATAGCGCATCACGGTGTAGCCACGCTCGTCGTGGAAATGATCGAACAATAGCAGGTGGCTGATCTTGTAGGCCGCCCCCGCCTCCAGTTCCATATTACCTTTCACCGCGGCGGCGAACCGGTGATCGGCGCGATGCCCGTCCTCACCGGTGAAGGTGGCGCCGTGCATCGTGATGGCGTGTTCGCTCAGCATTCGTCGGGAGCCGAAGAACACGTATTGCGCGCAATTGTTGGGGTCCATCCTTGCCTTGTCCGGGGTGCCTGCGTATGGGGGGAGGGGAAACCGGAGCCTGACCGTGGGGGAGGCGTCCACCCGTCCAACAGCACCTCAGGTCGGTGACCTGGTGGCCGGCGGCGGTCCGGACGGGGGAGCCCGGCGGCCGGCGAGCCGGTCGGGTCGACCACCATAGTACCCCTGACCTGCCCGTCCGGCCTCCCCAGACCTGCCTACGGGAAATGCCCCACCAAGGCCCTGATGTCCGCCCTCGTCCACGACCAGCAGGTCACCTGTCCGAGCCCGCGGTTGGCGCGGCGACGTGGCAGTATTCGTTGCTGGACAATGGACGGGTGAACCCCGCCACCGCCGCGATCGTCGGCGCGACCGCCCTGGTGTTTCTCGCCGCGCCGTTGTTCCTGGTCGCCGCCAACCGGCGGGGCCGGCTGGCACGCTGGGACGAACGGGAGGCTCAACGCCTCGCGCGATTGCGGCTGGACCGTCCACCGCCACGCTGGCTGCGGTGGATCGTCGCCGTGCTGCTGGCCGGCTACGTCGTCACGGCGGTCCTGCTGTGGTTCAAGCACTCCCAGAACCGCTGGATCCCGCTGGTCCAGCTCCCGTCGCTGCTCTGGCCGGCTTTCTGGACGCTGGGCGGGCGTTGGCGTGCGCGGCTGACCGGGAGGCGGGGCGACCGCGGGGATCAGGACGTCCCGAAGACCTGAGCGGCGGCGCCTACAGGCCCAGGTCGGTGAGGCCGGGGTGGTCGGCGGGGCGGGGGCCGTGGTGATCCCAGTGGTACAGGCGCTCGGACTCGGCGATGGGGAGGTCGTTGATGCTGGCGTGGCGCGTGCGCATCAGGCCGTTCTCGGCGAATTCCCAGTTCTCGTTGCCGTAGGCGCGGAACCAGTTGCCCGAGTCGTCGTGATACTCGTAGGCGAAGCGGACGGCGATGCGGTCGTCGGTGAACGCCCACAGCTCCTTGATGAGCCGGTAGTCGAGCTCGCGGTTCCACTTCCTGGTGAGGAACTCGACGATCTTGTCCCGGCCCTGGAAGATCTCGCTGCGGTTCCGCCACCTCGAGTCGACGGTGTAGGCCAGCGACACCCGCTGGGGGTCGCGGGTGTTCCAGGCGTCCTCGGCGGCGCGGATCTTCTGGATCGCGGTCTCCCGCGTGAACGGCGGGAACGGGGGACGCGGTTCGGACATGATGACCTCCGGTGGGTCCGTGGTGGGCGGCGCGACGACCGGCTCAGCCGACCAGGCCGGCGCGGCGGGGGAGCTCGGCGGCGGAGCAGGTCAGGCCGACCCAGAACGGCCCGAAGCGACCGTAGCTGGCGGTGACCTCGTCGAAGCGCATCTCGTAGACGATCTGCTTGACGTCGGCGAGGTCGTCGGCCAGCAGGGTGACGCCCCACTCGTGGTCGTCGAGCCCGGTGGCGCCGCTGACCAGCTGGAGCACCCGCCCGGTGTAGCGGCGGCCGATCTTGCCGTGGCCGCCCATCAGCTCGCGCCGCTCCTCGAACGGCAGCTTGTACCAGTTCGCGCCGGGTTCGCGTGCCTTGCTCATCGGATAGAACGCCAGCACCTTGGTCTGCGGCAGGCGCGGGTGGAGGCGGTCCTCACGCAGCTTGGCGATCCGCTCGGCGGCCTTGGACAGCCGCTCCTCGACGTCGGCCACGCCCTGGGACTCGAGCCGGGCGCGCACGTCGTCGAGCGACTCCATGTACTCGGACGCCTCGGTCATGGAGAAGAACGAGTAGACCGGGTCGAGGCCCGCCAGCGCGCCGAGCGTCCGCGCCAGCGACGCGTGCCGGGTCAGGTCCGGCCCCAGCGCCATGACGCCGACGTCCGCCTTGAGGCCCAGCACGGAGCTGCACAGCACCTGGTGGTCGGGCGACGCCTCGAACTGCTCCAGCGCGGCGACCAGCTCTTTCCCGGTCTGCCCGGGATCGTGCGTCTGGTCGCGCCGCACCCGGAAGTAGAGGTGCGTGACCCCCCATCCAACGGACGGCGTGACGGGCTCCATGGAACCTGGCTCCTCCCTCTGCTTGCGGTGCTGCCTCTATCTTGCCTGCTCACAGCCTGATTTGCCGACTTCCGCGCGGATACCCATCGCGATTGTGGGTTCTATTGCCGGTTGAGGGCATTGACTGGACTGAGGGGTGTTACAGTGCGCGGGTGCAGCGGCGCATGCTTCTCCGCGGTGCGGTTCGAGCTGTCCCTGCCGGCCGGGCGGCGCCCGGCGATGAAGGACCTTGCGCGTGAAGGGAGGGACAGGGTTTCGTGAGCATTGGCGTTGTCAAGTGGTTCAACCCTGACAAGGGATATGGGTTCATCGCCCGTCCGAACGGGGACGAGGACGTCTTCGTCCACTACTCCGCCATCCAAGCGGATGAGGGTCCGTGAGCAGGGCGGGTAGGATCAGCCGCGGCATGACGGCCTTGCATGGCCGACCGTGCCGGTGTGGTCGATACCTCCGGACAGACGGGGAAGGGACAAACAACAAATGGCTGTTGGAATTGTGAAGTGGTTCAACGCCGACAAGGGCTACGGCTTCATCGCCCGCCCAGAGTCGGGCGAGGACGTCTTCGTGCATTTCAGCGCGATCCAAGCCGACGGCTACCGCTCGCTGGACGAGGGTCAAACTGTGGAGTTCGACATCACCCAGGGACCAAAGGGGCTGCAGGCCGCCAACGTACGGCCGCTCGAGACGCGGTGATGCCAAGACTTGAACTTCTCCAGACACCATCCGCTCCCCCGATGAGGGTCTGGGATCTACTTTCGTGAGCTTGAGGCCGGCGACCTCAGCCTTAAGCTCCCTTACTCCGCTATCCACCAGGATCTTTGGTCATCGTGAGCCGCAGACGGCCTACCTCGGCCTCGAGCTCCGCCCGCTCCCACTCCGGGTCCGGCTGACCGCCTAGCAGGCTGTACAGGACCTCAGACGCGTTCACAAGCGCCGCTGTGACGGCCGGGAGGTTGGCCTCAATCCACTCCTCTTGATTCACGGTGGCGGTACTATACCACTAGCTGAATAGCGCACGGAGAGCACGCACCGCCTCGTCGCCCCACAGCGCCGC
>DASVXQ010000643.1:0-5130 GCA_036392615.1 Actinomycetes bacterium
CATCGTCAGCCGCACGGTGGCGTATGGGCTGCTCACGGTGCTGCTGGGCGGCGGCTATGCCGTGGTGGTCCTGGGCCTGGGCGAGCTGCTCGGCCGGCGCAGTCCGAGCCTGGTGGTGGCCGGGGCGACCCTGGCCGTGGCTGCGGTGTTCCAGCCGGCCCGACGCCGCGTCCAAGACCTGGTGGACCGGCGCTTCAACCGGCGACGCTACGACGCCGCCCGCACGATCCAGGCGTTCAGCGCGCGGCTGCGCCAGCAGGTCGATCTGGACGCGTTGACCAGCGACCTGCTGGCGGTGGTGGACCACGCGGTGCAGCCGACCCAGGTGGCGCTGTGGCTGCGGCCGCCACATGGCGCGTCCAGCACAACTGGCCGCCCGGCAGCGCGTCGGTGAGTCTGCAGGCCTGACCTCCAGCCGGTTGCCGCAGGCGAGCGCGCAGGCCCACCAGCACGAAGGCGAACCACCGCCCCGCGTCGCGGTCCCAGCGCACCTGCAGCCGCCGCCGGCAGCCCGAGCCACGACAGCGCCCGCTCGACCTTCCACCGCTGCCGCCCAGCCGCGCCGACGACTCCATCCCACGGCGAGCGATCCGCGCGGCGATCCCACGCCGCCGCAGCCAGGCCCGGTTGACGGCGCTGTCGTAGCCCTTGTCGGTGTGGACCGCCCCTGGCCGGGTGCGTCGCCGGCCCGACGGTGTGCGGATGGGCGGGTGTCGTCCACCATCGCCTGCAGCATGGTCACATCGGCGACGCCTGCGGCGGTGACGCCGCGGCAAGGGGCAGTCCCTGCCCGTCGCAGACCAGGTGGAGCTTGGATCCGCGCTTGCCGCGATCGACGGGATTTGCGCCAACATGATCCCCCGCGCTTGGCGCGCACGCTCCCCCGAGTCCACGCTGGCGCGCGTCCAGTCCAGCCTGCCCTGCTCGCCGAGCCGGTCAAGCACGTCGAGGTGCAGCTGGTCGAACACGCCCGCATTGGCCCACTCGTCCAGCCGCCGCCATGCGGTCGCGGGCGAGCCGCAGCCAAGCTCGCGGGCGGGCAGCAGCCGCCAGGGAGTAGAGGTGCGCGCCAGGTAGATGATCGCGGCGAAGCAGGCCCGGTCGGGGATGACCGGCGTCGGCCGCCGTACGGCGGGCGGGGGTGGCAGCAAGGGCTGGACGATGGCCCACAGCTGGTCTGGCACGAGGTCGTCAACGAGGGTCGCCATGGAGGGGAGCCTGCCATACCCAGCCGAAAGGAGCGAAACGACGTCCAAGCAGTAGGTCGCGCGTTCGAGTCGCGCCCAGGGCACCAGCAAACCGCCCCTGACCTGGGAAACCCTCAAAGGCCGAGTGACGTCGTTGCCTGTGGTGATCCGCTGCTCCCCGACCCTGAGGGCACGCGGCTAAGCGGCTCGTAGGGGATGACTTGGACAACCTTTCTTTTCGGCTACTCAACGCCCGGCGAATCTGATGCGCCACTGGGTGGCGTGTGCCTCGGTGCCGATAGCCCCCTGGGCGCCCCGCCCGGCGGGCTGGGAGGCGGTAGCCGGGAAGCCGCCGGGGCGGCTGACCCCGACGAAGAGTACCTGCCTCCAGGTGAACTTGAGTTACTGCCTCTTGACATCAAGTAATAGATTCACTAATTTGACAAATGGTGTAGTATAGAAAGCCTCGTCAATGCTCACAGTAAGCCATGATCTGGTCTATAGTGGCTGTTCGATATTTGACTTTACTATGATTCGAAATAAATGGGCGGGGGTGAGTGATGCAAAGAATTACCCGAGGCGAGGCCGAGGCAGTGCTTCATGCCCGGGGGACCGGGGGCTTCCATGGCCGGGGGCCGTCGGATGCAAACCGCCAGGTGGCCATTCGACCTTTTTACCCTAACGGGCTGCATTACTGCGTGGAGGACTGGCACGTCTTAGCCCTGGGGCTGGTTCTTGACGAACAACAAGACGGGGTATCCAATCTCGGGGAGGCCAAGAAGCTGTTCGATCCTGTGGTGATGACGTTTGAGTTGGATGGCGCGCCGCTTGAGACTACACGCCAGCCGGTGAAGGCCTTCTTAGGAGAATCCCCTAAAGGCTTTGTCCTTGCACAAGGGCGGGTGGTGGCGCCAGGTGAGCTGGCGGTAGGCAGCCATACCCTGACCGTGACGGTAGAGAATGATCCGGCCAATCCTGGGGTTCAGGTGTACACGAGTCAGTTCTTCATTGACGCAGCCGGTACGGGAGCTTGCGCCTAGCATGGCCTTGAACTAGTACTCCAGCCGTAGTTCGTGATGTTCATTGTTGAGTGGCTTGTCGTTGATAGTGGCAGGCCATGACGCGTGCCTGATGTCGGCGTCGCCAGACCTACCAGCGCAACCGGTGCCCGGGTCAGCGGCGGGTGCGAAAGGTGGCCGTGCAATCCTGACGCCACCGATGCCACGATCCACTCATGGATACGTCCTCTTTCGCCGTGGTCTTCGGCCCGCCGCCGGCCGTCCCTGTCCCTGTCGACTGGGACGCGGTGGAAGCCTGGCTCGGTCTCTCCCTGCCCGGCGACTACAAGGCAGTGGCTTCCGCCTACGGGCCGCTTGACATCGGTAAGTTCATTTGGCTGCACACCCCCTGTGTCCAGGAGGGGCGTTTCGACTACGCCGCCTGGCTGCGGGAGTCTCACCGAGAATGTCGCATCTCCTCCCGGCAGGCCCCGCCGTATGGGCCTCCGGCTTTCTATCCCGCGCCAGGTGGCTTGCTCGCCTGGGGGATGACGCGGCGATCGAGCTCCGGTTCCTCTCGCTTGAGCCCCTCCTCGGGCCGTTGCCGTCCTTGGACCTAACGGGCATCGACTGGGTGATCGTCGGTGGGGAAAGCGGCCCCGATTTCCGGCCGTTGGACCTGGGTTGGGTGCGTGAGCTGCGGGACCGCTGCGTCAGCATGCGGATTCCGCTGTTCTTCAAACAGATCGGCGGGCTCACGCCTAAGGCAGGTGGGCGTCTGCTGGACGGCCGCACCTGGGACCAGTATCCGGCATGAACGAGGCGAAGACTCGTTGTTACCGGCCGCACTATCTGAATCGGGCGGCAGCATTCCATGAGGACGATCGGACGCTGGCATCTGATCGCGCTGAACTCCAACTGCGACGCGGTCAGCGGCTGCCAGCCCGGTTCGGAGCAAGAGCGCTGGCTGCGGGCTGACCTGGCAGCCCACCCGGCCCGCTGCACGCTGGCGTTCTGGCACCACCCGCGCTTTAGTTCCGGCACCACCCACGGCAGCGACCCGGCGGTCGGCGGCCTGTGGGTGGCGCTGTATCAGGCCGGCGCCGACGTCGTGCTGGTGGGACATGAGCACAACTACGAGCGCTTCGCCCCGCTCGACCCCCAGGGTCGGGTCGACCCCGCCAGGGGCGTGCGGGAGTTCGTCGTCGGCACCGGCGGCCGGAGCCACTACCCGTTCGGCTCGCCGCTTCCCGGCAGGGAGGCGCGCAACAGCGACAGTTTCGGCCTCCTCGAGCTCCAGTTGCGTCCGACCGGCTACGCCTGGCGCTTCCTGCCGGCCCAGGGCGGTTCCTTCCAGGACTCGGGCGCCGGCAACTGCCACTGAACGGTGCGTCGCCGGCAACCGGCAAACGTTGCCTGCTGCGGCGCTAGCTACATTCAGGAGGAGGGCCGCTGTGCGGTCAGAACGGGCCCTCTCCCGGACGGGGATCCTCGCGCACCATGTTGGCGAACAGCTCCAAGAACACCAGCGCTTCATAGGGGCCGGGTGGGACGTCGCCGACCGGGAATCCGGTGTCGCCGACGGAGGTCACGAGGTCTTCGGCCGTCGTCCCATTGGCCTGGAGCAGCATGATCCTTCCCAGGAGGTCGAGCACTTCATCGGCCGTCGTGCGCTGAAGGTGGAGAAGCTGGTGAACCCGTGGTCGCTCCGCTGGTAGCCATGGTGTGAGATTCATGTCCTCCCCCTGGACGAGCTGCTAGACGGCCCGCAACGGTCCATCCCGATACGATTCGGATGCCCGCTGACCGCACCGGAGGACGGATTGGCCGACAACGTCCTGTACTATGGTGACAATCTCGGCATTCTCTGGCATGACCTGAAGGACCAGAGCGTCGATCTCGTCTGCTTGGACCCGCCGTTCACTCCAACGCCAGCTACAACGTCCTGTTCGTGGCAGGACCGGAATCCTCGCCTACCACGACGGCAGGCTCCGTGATGACGCGGCCGTCCTGCTGGCCGGATGGCGCTCTGGCACGGATCGGCGGCTCGTGCCGTCACAACGCGCGCGGCCTCGTCCGGGGATTAGCGTGACCGCGAGGCAGAGTCTGATCATCCCCGGGCCACGTTCTGGATCCTGAGGGCGCCCTCACGACGCCCTCGGATCCGGCGTCCGGCGGGACGGTCATGTCATGGTCAGGCGGCTCGTCTGCGTTGCAGGCGGCCGAGCAGCCCGCCAGCGACCTGGGCGGGGCGCTGCTGCTCGCCCATGCGGGCGTTGACCACGAGCATCGCTCCGGTCAGCGCGGGGATAATCCATTGCAGCGCTTGCAGTTGCCGCTGCGGCCGAGCGACCTCCGCCGGGGTCTCATCGGCGGGGGTGGTGGCGTCCTGGACGGGCGCTGCGTTGGCCTGTTCGAGCTTGCGCCCGAGCGCCCGCGAGTAGGCGGTGGTGACCAACGCGGCCGCCGTCAGCGCGGTCTTGACCGCTGCCGCTCGGCCAACGCCCGGCTGGCTGGCGAGCCGGCCCTTGTTGGCGGCAAGCAGTACGGCATCACCAGCCAGATGGGCGCCGATGCCGGCCAGGTTGACCGGGGTCCAGGCCGCCCAGCCCTTGTTGGCAACCTCAAGGCGCTGCCTGGGCTCCTTGGCCGCCCCGGCCACACGGTTCAGGCCCACGGCGCCCATCAGCGACCCGCCGAACCAGGCCGCCAGCCCAACATCGTGCAGGGAACGGGCAACGGTGTTGTCGACTGCCATGGCGTCTTGCTCCTCCATGCTCGTCTCGGAAGAGGGAAGCGGCCGCCGCGGCAGCCCGCGGCCGCTTCCCGTCTCGATCCACTCAGCGCTGGTCGCGGCGGCGGACCTGGTCCTGGCCTTCGACCTCGATGTGCTCCTGGCGGACCTGCTCAGCGACCTGCTCCTGCTCGGTGACGGTCTCCTTGCC
>DASVXQ010000644.1:0-2715 GCA_036392615.1 Actinomycetes bacterium
CGCTGGCGCGGCTGGCGCGCCGCGGCGCCGGAGCGGAGGCGCTGCTGACCACCGAGGTCGACCGCCTCGGCGACGAGGCGCGCCGCACCGCCGAGCTGGTCCTGGCGGCCGGCGGGCGGGTGCGGGTGTTCACCCCGGAGCTCGCGCAGGCCGTGCTGGCGGACGCGGACGTGGTGCTCGACGGGGTGCTCGGCACCGGGAGCTCCGGCGCGCCGCGGGGCCTGGCGGCCGAGGCGATCGTCGCGGCCGGCGCCGGCCCGGCGCCGGTGGTGGCGGTCGACATCCCATCGGGCGTGGACGGGACGACCGGCGAGGTGGCCGGCCCGGCGGTCCACGCCGCGGTCACGGTGACCTTCCAGGCGCTCAAGCCGGGTCACGTGCTGCCGCCCGGCAACGAGCACACCGGCAGGATCCGGGTGGCCGACATCGGCCTGCCGCTGGACGACTGCCCCTGGGGCATGAGCGAGGCCCGCGACCTGTGGGATCTCGTCCCGGTGCCCCACGCGGAGACCCACAAGCGCTCCCGCGGCGTGCTGCTGGCGATCGGCGGCAGCAGCGGCATGGGCGGCGCGCCGACGCTGATGGGCCGCGCGGCCCGCCGCTCCGGCGCCGGCCTGCTGGTGCTGGCGGTGCCGGGCTCGATCGCCGAGCGGGTCGGCCAGGCCGTGCCCGAGGCGCTCACCGTCGCCCTGCCAGAGGCCGACGGCGGCATCACGCCGGCGGCTGCCGGCGCCGTCAAGCGCTGGCTCGACGAAGCCGGCGCGGTCGCGATCGGCCCGGGCCTGGGCCGGACCCAGGCCACCCAGGAGGCGGTGCGCGGCCTGCTGGCCGCCTTCGACGGCCCGGTGGTGGTCGACGCCGACGGGCTGTTCGCGCTCGGCACCGGCGAGCCGCTCGCCGAGCGCAAGGCGCCCACCCTGATCACCCCGCACGCCGGCGAGTTCGCCCGGCTGGCGCCGGATACCGGCGGGACCCGGCTCCACGCGGCCCTGGACCGCGCCCGAGCCTGGGGCGCGACCGTGCTGCTCAAGGGCAACGACACGGTGATCGCCGAGCCCGACGGCCGGCTGGTGGTCAACCCCACCGGCACGCCGGTGCTGGCCTCCGGCGGCACCGGCGACGTGCTCACCGGCCTGTGCGGCGCGCTGCTGGCGCAGCGGCTCGGGCCGTTCGACGCCGCCCGCCTCGGCGCCTGGGTGCACGGCCGGGCCGGCTCCCTGGCCGGTGTCGACCTGAGCCCCGTCTCCGTGGCCGCCGGCGACGTCGCCGACCACCTCCCCGCCGCCTTCCGCGAGCTGCTCACCCGCGCCCCCGGAGGTGAGCGCCGGTGAGCGCCCCCGCGAAGGGCGGTGGGGAGCCCGGGGCGGCGGCGGCCCCGTCTCCCAGCCGGCGCCGGCCGTGGCCGGGGATGCGGCCGGCCTGGGTCGAGGTGGACCTGGACGCGATCGCCGCCAACGTGGGCCAGCTCGCCGGCGAGGTGTCGCCGGCGCAGGTCATGGCGGTGGTCAAGGCCGACGCGTACGGCCACGGCGCGGTGCCGGTGGCGCGCGCCGCGGTGGCCGCCGGGGCGCGCTGGCTCGGGGTCGCGCTGGTCGAGGAGGCGCTGGAGCTGCGCGAGGCGGGCATCTCCACCCCGATCCTGGTGCTCTCCGAGCCGCACCCCTCGGCGGCCGACGTCTGCGTCGAGCGGCGCATCGCGGTCACGCTGTGCACCGAGGCGGGCGTCAGGGTCTTCGGCATGGCCGGCCGGCTCGCCGGCCGCCCGACCGCCGCCCACCTCAAGGTCGACACCGGCATGCACCGGCAGGGCTGCGCCCCCGACGACCTCCCCGGGCTGGTACGGCTGGCCATGGCCGAGCGCGGCCTGGAGGTCGAGGGCCTCTGGAGCCACTTCGCGGTGGCCGACGAGCCCGCCGCCGACGCCACCACCGACCGTCAGCTGGCGAGCTTCCAGCGGGCGCTCGAGGTGGCCGCCGAGCTCGGCCTGGTGCCGCGCTGGCGCCACCTGGCCAACAGCGCCGGCGCGACGCTGCGCGGCGACGCGCGCTTCGACCTGGTCAGGATCGGCATCGAGCTGTACGGGCTGGCGCCCGCCGCGGCGCTCGCCGAGGAGGTCGGCCGCCGCCTGCACCCCGCGCTGACGCTCCGCGCGGCCGTCTCGGCGGTCCGCTCGCTGGAGGCCGGCGAGCGCGTCTCCTACGGCCACCGCTGGGCGGCGCCCCGCGGCACCCGGGTGGCGACCCTGCCGATCGGCTACGCCGACGGCGTCCGCCGGGGCCTCTCGGGGCGGATCCGCGTGCGGTTCGGCGAGCGGGATTTCCAGCAGGTCGGCACAATCACCATGGATCAGCTCATGGTGGACATCGGCGATGCCCCGATCGAGGTCGGGGAGGTGGGCACCCTGCTCGGCGACCCAGCCCGCGGCGAGCCCGGCGCCGGCGAGTGGGCCCGCGTGCTCGACACGATCGACTACGAGGTGACCTGCGCCCTGTCGCCCCGGCTGCCCCGGGTGCACTACCGCGGCGGTCACGCCGACGGGGATCGCCGGCACGTGCTCATGGGGGAGGCGCGCGGCTAGTGGCGGGCAGGCAGAGCCGGAAGGCACGGGAGCGCGACGCGGAGGAGGCGGCCACGCCCGCCAGCCGCAAGGCCGCCGCCCGCGGCGGCGGGCGGAGCCTGGTGCGGAAGGCGGAGGCCGCAGTGGTCGCCAAGGCC
>DASVXQ010000645.1:0-27518 GCA_036392615.1 Actinomycetes bacterium
TCAGGCGGCGGCCATGGCCGCCCGGGCGACCGCCCGGCGGTAGACGGCCTCGTAGCCGTCGACCATGTCGGGGAGGTCGAAGCAGTCGTACACCTGCCGGCGGCAGGCCGCCGGGTCCAGGGCGCCGACCCGCTGGATGGCCGCGGGCAGCTCCTCGGGCCGGTCGCAGATGTAGCCGGTGAGGCCGTCGACCACCACCTCGGGCACCGACCCGGCGCGCAGCGCCACCACCGGGGTGCCGCAGGCCATGGCCTCGACCATCACGATCCCGAACGGCTCGCCCCACTGGATCGGGAAGACCAGCGCGCTCGCCCTGGCCAGCAGCTTCTTCTTCTCCTCGGTGGTGGCGTGGCCGTACCACTCGGCGTCGGGGCCGAGCAGGGGCCGCACCCGCTGCTCGAAGTAGGCGTGCTCGGCCGGCTCGTTGCACTTGGCCGCGACCACGATCGGGTAGCCGGCCTCGCGGGCCGCCCTGATCGCCAGGTCCGGCGCCTTCTCCGGGTTCATCCGCCCGAGGAACAGGCAGAAGTCCTCCTTGCGGGCGTTGTAGGGGTACTCGGCCACGGGGATGCAGTTGTGGACCATGCCGGCCCAGGACAGGTGCTCCGCCATCCGCCGCTGGCAGTCAGAGATGGCCACCAGCGAGACGTCGTCGGCCACCAGCTCGTAGTAGCGGCGCATCTCGCCGGCGACCGGGCCGTGGGCGGTGAGCACGGTGGGGACCCGCCGGCGCGCGGCCGCCAGCGGGCCGGCGAGGCAGTGGTCGTGGACCACGTCGACGCGCAGATCGTCGAGCGCCTCCGCCGCGGCGAGCGCGTGCAGCACCTCCGGCAGGCTCTCGCCGATCCGCCGGAACGGCGGGTCCTCGTAGGTGGCGATGAAGTTGGCGCTGGTGCGGGAGCCGCCAGCACCGATCACGGTCACGTCGTGGCCCCGGGCGACCAGCTCCTCGGTGAGCCAGTGGATCATCCACTCGATGCCGCCGTACCCCGTTGGGGGGATGGGGTACCAGGGCGGCGCGACGATGCCGATGCGCAATGGACTCCAGGACTCGTCCAGGATCACCCTCCTGAGCGGGCCCGCCGGCAGGGACCGGCAGGGCGGGGGAAAAGCGCTTGGGGGGAAGCGCTCCGCTTGCGGTGACAGTGAATCGTTACCCTATCGATGTCCCCTTGTCACATTGGGCAAAAACGTCGCTCCGGCAGTTTGCGTTACATCGGCAGTGGTTTCCGCCTGCCTGCCCCGATTGGGCGTTATCCTCCTCGACCATGACCACGATCCACGCGCGGGCGACCCGTCCCGGCCGGGGCGGCCGGTGAGCGCCCAGCTGGCCGCCGTGCTGGCCGGGCTGCTCGGCCTGCCGGCGGGCACGGCCGCCCGCGGGGTCGCCCGGGCGCACTGCCGGCGGCCCGACCACGCCGGCCTGGGCGCGCCGGAGGGGAGGGACCGCCATCGCCGGGCGCCCGTGACGCTGCGCCCGCCGCTGCCGGAGCTGGTGACCGGAGCGCTGTGGGCGCTGCTGGCGCTGCGGCTGTGGCATGCGCACCCCGCGGCTGTGCCGGCCTACCTGGCGCTGGCGTTCGCCTGTGTGGCGCTGGTGGCGGTCGACCTGGACCGCAAGCTGCTGCCCAACCGGATCACCTACCCGGCGCTCGCGCTGGTGGGCGTGCTGCTGCTGGCCGCCAGCCTGGCCGAGCACGACCTCGGCCGCATGGCACGGGCCATGGCGGCCGCCGCGGCCGCCGCGGCGGTGCTGCTGGCGCTGGCGCTGATCTCGCCCGGCGGCATGGGTCTCGGCGACGTGAAGTTCGCCCTGGTGCTGGGGCTGGCGCTCGGCTGGCTCGGCTGGGAGGCGGTGGCGGCGGGGTTGATCGGCGCGTTCCTGCTCGGCGGGCTGGCCGCGCTGGCCGCCCTGCTGGTCCTGCGCGCCGACCGCAAGACCCAGATCCCCTTCGGCCCGTGGCTGGCGCTCGGCGCCATCCTGGCGGTGCTCGCCGCCACGTCCCTCCCGTCGAGCTGAGCCGGCGCCCGCCGGGCCGCTCGGGTAGGCTTGCGCCCGGACAGGATCCAACCGCGAGCGTGACGATGCTGCGATACCTCACCGCTGGTGAGTCCCACGGACAGGCCCTGGTGGCGGTGCTCGAGGGCATGCCAGCCGGCGTCCCGCTGACCACCAAGGAGATCGCCGCCGAGCTCGGCCGCCGGCGGCTCGGCTACGGGCGCGGCAAGCGCATGCGCTTCGAGGAGGACCGCGTCGAGGTGCTCGGCGGGCTGCGGCACGGCCGCACGCTCGGCTCGCCGCTGGCGATCGTGATCGCCAACACCGAGTGGCCCAAGTGGACCGAGGTCATGGCGGCCGATCCGGTCGACGACCCGGAGGCGCTGGCCAGCGGCCGCGGCGCGCCGCTTACCCGGCCACGGCCCGGCCACGCCGACCTGACCGGCATGCAGAAGTACGGCTTCGACGAGACCCGCCCGGTGCTGGAGCGGGCCAGCGCGCGCGAGACCGCCGCGCGCGTCGCCGCCGCCACGCCGGCCAAGAAGCTGCTCGGCGAGCTGGGCATCAGCGTGGTCAGCCACGTCGTCCGGCTGGGCTCGGTGCAGACCCGCTCGCGCGCCGTGCCGACCGCCGCCGACCTCGAGGAGATCGACGCCTCGCCGGTGCGCTGCCTCGACGGCGAGGCCGAGGGGCGGATGGTGGCCGCGGTCGACGCCGCCAAGGCCGCCGGCGACACCCTCGGCGGCGTCTTCGAGGTGGTCGCGCACGGCCTGCCGCCGGGGCTCGGCTCCTACGTGCACTGGGACCGCAAGCTCGACGCCCGCCTGGCCGCCGCGCTGATGAGCATCCAGGCGATCAAGGGCGTCGAGGTGGGCGAAGGCTTCGCCGGCGCCGCCAAGCCCGGCTCTCGGGCCCACGACGCGATCCTGCCCGGGGAGGGCGGCCGCCCGCGGCGGCGCACCGGGCGCAGCGGCGGCATCGAGGGCGGCATGTCCACCGGCGAGACCCTGCGGGTGCGCGCCGCCATGAAGCCGCTGTCCACGCTGGTCCGCGCGCTCGACACGGTCGACCTGCGCAGCGGCGGCAAGGCGCCGGCCAACGTGCAGCGCTCCGACGTCACCGCCGTTCCGGCCGCCGCGGTGGTCGGCGAGGCGGTGGTCGCGCTGGTGCTTGCCGACGCCCTGCTGGAGAAGACCGGCGGCGACTCGCTCGGCGAGGTGCGCCGCAACCTGAGCGGCTACCTGGAGGGCTTGGGGCCCGCGCAGGAATCCTAGTGCCTGGTTCTGAACCGCTGTAGGGGGCCGGCCCGCGCGGTAGTTGACAGCTTTTTAGCTAGCATGCTAAATAGCGAATATGCGAGATGATTCGACGGTGTTCCGCGCGCTGGCCGATCCGACACGGCGTCAGATCCTGCAGGACCTGCGCGACGGTGAGCTGGCGGCCGGCGAGATCGCCAGCCGCTTTGCCATCAGCGGCCCGTCGGTGTCCCGCCACCTTGCCGTCCTGAAGGCCGCCGGGCTGGTCCGCGACCGGCGCGACGGCAACCGCATCCTGTACGCGCTGGAACCCGACCGCCTGGCCCTGACCGTCGGGGGCTTCGTGTCGGCCGTCTGCCCCGCCCAGGTGGTGCTGCGCCGCCGACGCGACCGAAAGAACGGCGGCAGCGCCGCTGACACCGCCGAGCCGGCATGAGCGGTCACCAGGGGGCGCCGATGCGGGTGGCGGTCACCGGCGGGACCGGGTTTGTCGGCGGCCACCTGGCCGCCCGCCTCTCCCAGCAGGGCCACCAGGTGGTCCTGCTGGCCCGGGGGGTCGACCAGCGGCCGTGGGCGCGGCAGGTCCTGCGGTTGCCCCACGCCACCCTGGTGCGCGTCGGGATCGGTGATGCCGACGGCCTGGCACGCGCCTTTGCCGGCTGCCAGGCGGTCGCCCACTGCGCCGGCATCAACCGTCAGCGTGGTCGCCAGACCTACCAGGCCGTGCACGTGCAGGGCACCGCCAACGTGGTGCGCGCCGCCGAGCAAGCCGGGGTCAGGCGGCTGGCGCTGCTGAGCTTCCTGCGCGCCCGGCCCGGCTGCGGCTGGGCCTACCACGAGTCCAAGTGGGCGTCCGAGGAGCTGGTGCGGGCCAGCAGCCTGGAGTGGACGGTGCTCAAGCCCGGGATGATGTTCGGGCGCGGTGACCATATGCTCGACCACCTCAGCCATGCGCTGCACACCTTCCCGGTGTTCGCCGGGGTGGGCCGGCGGCGGGTGCGGCCCCTGGCGGTCGACGACCTGGTGGAGGTGCTGTGCGCAGCGCTGCTGGCAGGGCGGCTGCCACGCAGGACCGTGGCGCTGACCGGACCGACCGAGCTGGGGTTCGACCAGGCCGCCCGCCTGGTCGCCGACGTGATCGGCAAGCACCCGCCGTTTGTTCGTGCGCCGATCGGCGTTCACTACATGCTGGCCTGGCTTGCGGAGCGGCTGATGACCGTCCCACTGATCTCGCTGGCGCAGGTGCGCATCCTGGCCGAGCAGGTGGTCCAGCCAACCCTGGCGCCAGACAGCCTGCCGGCCGACCTGGTCCCCTCCACGCCATTCGACCGGCACAGCATCCGCGCTGGCCTGCCCGACCCCGGGCCCTTCCAGCTGGCCGAGCTGCGCTGCTGGAGGCGCTTGCAGCATGGCATGCGGTGAGGGCACCGCGATCATCGGCTGCGCGCCGCAGCAGGTGCTGGAGCTCGTGCCGGACGTTGGGCGCTACCGGCTGGCCGACCGCAAGATCGGCCGGGTGCCCCGGGTACGCCGCGACCGCAACCACGGCCAGGTCGAGCACAACGGTCGGCTCCTGGGCGTGGCGACCCCCCCGATCGTGCCGGCGTTCACGCTCACCCCTGGCCGGCCTGCTGGATCCACTCCTTGGCGCCTGGCTGGCCCGTGACACACCCGGGAGGTCAGCGCATCAAGCAGCTCCTGGAGCGCGACACGGGTCCCGAGCCGCGCCACCGGACCAGCCGCGAGGGGCTGGGGACGGCGCGCGAACCGTGAGCGGCGTTCCTGCTAGGCTCGTCCGGGGTCAACGACACCAGGGAGGGAGTCGAGCTGTGCGCCCGGTACTGCCAACCATCGTGATGATCGGATTCATGGGAGCCGGCAAGACCTCCGCCGGCCGGCTGGTCGCCCGCTCGCTCGGGCGCGAGTTCGTGGACACCGATCAGCTGGTCGAGCGGGCCGCCCGGGCCGAGATCGCCGAGATCTTCCGTCGCGAGGGCGAGGAGGGCTTCCGCCGGCGCGAGATCGGCGCGATCGACTTCGCCATCTCCTCGCCCGGCCGGGTCGTCGCCGTCGGCGGCGGCGCGGTGCTGTCCGCCGAGAACCGCACCGCCCTCAAGCAGGCCGGCTTCCTGGTGTACCTGCGCGCCACACCCGAGACCCTCGCCGGCCGCCTCAACGACGTCGCCGACCGCCCGCTGCTGTCCAACACCTCCGACCGGGTCGGCCGGATCCGCGACCTGCTGGTCGCCCGCGGCCCGATCTACGAGACAGCCGGCGACGTGGCGATCGACACCGACCGGCTCAACGTCGACCAGGTCGCCGCCGAGGTGCTCGACTGGTACCAGCGCCGCGTCGGGGAGCTGGCGTTGCGGTGAGCCCGGGCGAGCCCGGCGAGCCCGGGGCGGTGCCGCGATGACCGCCGGGGGCGCAGGGTCGACCCGGGCGGCGGCGGCCGTGCGCGAGCCCACCGCCGTGGCGGCCATCCCCGTCGAGACGCCCAGTGCGAGCTACCAGGTCGTCGTCGGCCGCGGGCTGACCGGCCGGCTCGACGAGCTGCTGCCGCCGCTGCCGGGCGCCGGCGTCGCCGCGCTGGTGCGCCCGGGCGCGCTGGCAAGCGTGGCCGGGCGCGCGGCCCGGGCGCTGGAGCGTCTGGGCCTGACGGTCCACCAGCTCGACCTGCCCGACGGCGAGGCGGCCAAGCGGCTGGCGGTGATCGAGTCGCTCTACCGGCGGCTGGCCGCCATCCCGACCCGCCGGGCCGACCCGGTGGTCGCGGTCGGTGGGGGAGCGACCACCGACGCGGCCGGCTTCGCCGCCGCCACCTGGCTGCGCGGCGTGCCGCTGGTCAGCCTGCCGACCACCCTGCTGGCGATGGTCGACGCGGCCATCGGCGGCAAGACCGGCGTCGACCTCGAGGCCGGCAAGAACCTGGTGGGCGCCTTCCACCAGCCCGCGGCGGTGGTCGCCGACCTCGACACGCTGGCGACCCTGCCGGCGGCTGAGCTGCGCGCCGGCATGGCCGAGGTGATCAAGGCCGGGCTGATCGCCGACCCGGCGCTCGCCGCCGCCTGCCTGGAGCGCGCGCCCGCCGCGGTGGCCGGCGACCTCGACGCGCTCGCCCCGCTGGTCGAGCGGGCCATCGCCATCAAGGCCGAGGTGGTCGGCGGCGACGAGCGCGAGGCCGGCCGGCGGGCGATCCTGAACTACGGGCACACGCTCGGCCACGCGCTGGAGCGCCTGGCGGGCTACCAGGGGCTGCGCCACGGCGAGGCGGTCGCGCTCGGCATGGTGTTCGCCGCCAGAGTCGCCGAGGCGGCCGGCCTGGCCGATGCCGGCCTGGCCGACGAGCACGTCGAGCTGCTGCGCGCGGCCGGCCTGCCGGTCGGCGGCGTCGCGCTGGACCCGGATGCGGTGCTGGCCGCGATGGGCACCGACAAGAAGCGCGGCGCCGGCGGGCTGCGGCTGGTGCTGCTGCGTGCCCCGGGCCAGCCCGAGCTGGTGCCCGCGCCCGAGCGCGGGCTGCTGGTCGAGGCGATCGGCTCCCTGGCGGCCGAGCCGGCGGGGCGGGGCTCCCGGTGAGCCGGTCCTGGCCGCGCGGCGGCTCCGGCCCGCCAGTGCTGGTGCTCAACGGCCCGAACCTCGGCGCGCTGGGGCGCCGCGACCCTGGGCTGTACGGCACGCTCGACCTCGACGCGATCATGGCCAGGCTGGGCAAGCTCGCCGCGGAGCTGGGGCTCGCGCTGGAGGGCCTGCAGTCCGACCACGAGGGCGAGGTGGTCGAGGCCCTGCTCGGGGCGGGCGAGCGCGGGGTCGCCGCGGTGGTGCTCAACCCGGGCGCGTTCGCGCACGTCTCCTACGCCGTGCACGACGCCGTCGAGGTCGCCGGCATCCCCGTGGTCGAGGTGCACCTCTCCAACGTGCACGCCCGCGAGCGCTGGCGGCACCGCCTGGTGATCGCCCCGGCGAGCAGCGGGGTGATCGCCGGCTTCGGCCCGCTCAGCTACGACCTCGGCCTCCGCGCCGCCGCCGACCTCCTCCGCGCCACCGGCTGACGAGTGCTCAGGCGCGGCCGCCGGCCACCGCCGGCTCGGCCTGGCCGAAGTTCGGCACAGCGTTATCCACAAGTTGGTGCGGGCGCCTTCCAGGGCGCCGGGCGAGCCGGCAAGATAGCTGCGAACCAACCGAGGAGAGGGCATGGAGGCGGACGACCCGGACCCCCGACGCGAACGGCGCCAGGCGCTGCGCGCGCTCCTGGCGCAGGCGGACCTGGCGGCGCTGCTGGTGACCAAGCCGGCGAACGTGCGCTACCTGACCGGCTTCGCCGGCAGCTACGGCGCGCTGCTGCTGCTGCACGACCGGACGGTGTTCTTCACCGACCGCCGCTACGAGCGGCACGCGGCCGGCCACCTGGCCGAGGCGGAGCTGGTGATGGCGCCGGGCGACCTGATCCGAGCGGTCGTCGGCGTGCTCGGCCCGGTCGACGAGGGCTTCGGCTTCGAGCCCGCCGGCCTCACCTGGGGCGACGGCCAGCGACTGCTGCTCAGCCTGCCGGGGCGTCCGGTGGTGCCGGCGCCGCCGCTGGTCGAGGAGTTGCGCGAGGTCAAGGACGACAGCGAGGTCGCCAGCGTCGCCGAGGCGGCCCGGCTCGGCACAGAGGTCTTCGACGAGGTGCTCGGCATGCTGCGGCCCGGCGTGACCGAGCGCGAGCTGGCCGTCGAGCTGGAGCTGCGCCTGCGGCGGCGCGGCGCCGAGGGGGCCGCCTTCGACCCGATCGTCGCCTTCGGCGAGCAGTCGGCCGAGCCGCACCACCGGCCGAACGACCGCCCGCTGGGTCGCGGCGACCTGGTCAAGCTCGACTTCGGCGCGCGGGTCGACGGCTACTGCTCCGACATGACCAGGACGGTGGTGCTGGGGCGCGCCTCCGAGCGGCAGCGCGAGCTGTACGAGCTGGTCCGCCGGGCGCAGGCGGCCGGCCTGGCCGCGCTGCGCCCCGGGATCAGCGGCGGGGCGCTGGACCGCGCCTGCCGCGAGGTCATCGCGCAGGCCGGGCTGGGCGGCGCCTTCAGCCATCCCAGTGGCCACGGCATCGGGCTGGAGGTCCACGAGGCCCCGAAGGTGCGTGCCGGCGCCAATGGTAGGATCTCGCCAGGGACGCTTGTGACCGTGGAGCCCGGTGTCTACCTTCCCGGCTTCGGCGGTATCCGGATCGAGGACCTGGCGGTGGTCCGACCTGGTGGTCACGACGTGCTGACCACCGCCACCAAGGAGCTTCTCGAACTGTAGGGGCGGCGCCCCGAAACGAAGGAGACGTGGACGGCGGGCCGGTACGCCCGTCACCGAAGGAGAGCAGTGATGCCGACCACCAACGACCTGAAGAACGGCATGACCCTGAACATCGACGGCGACCTGATGAACGTCGTCGAGTTCCAGCACGTCAAGCCGGGCAAGGGCGGCGCCTTCGTGCGCACCAAGCTGAAGAACGTGCGCACCGGCCGGACGCTGGACAAGACCTTCCGCGCCGACGAGCCGGTCGAGGTGGCCATCCTCGAGAAGCGCGCGATGCAGTACCTCTACCGCGACGAGAGCGGCTTCCACTTCATGGACACCGAGACCTACGACCAGGTGCCGGTCGACCCCGCCGCGGTCGGCGACGCCGCCCGCTACATGATCGAGGGCTCGACCCCGTACCTGACCTTCTACGAGGGCACGGCGCTCGGGGTCGAGCTGCCCGCAGCGGTCGAGCTCGAGGTGCACGAGACCGAGCCGGGCCTGAAGGGCGACCGGGTCTCCGGCGCCACCAAGCCGGCCACCGTCGAGACCGGCGCGGTCGTGCAGGTGCCGCTGTTCGTCGAGGTCGGCGACCGGATCAAGGTCGACACCCGCAGCGGCGACTACCTCACCCGCGTGCAGTGACTCCTGGCCGGCCGGACAGGCGGACCTCCCGCCAGGACGAGGGCGGCGACGACCCGGGGTTCGAGCGGCCCAGGCAGGGCGCGCGCAACGCCGCCAGGCAGCGCGCGCTGGACCTGCTGTACCAGGCCGACCTGCTGGAGCAGCCAATCGCGACCGTGCTGGCCAGGGAGCTGAACGACCCGCTGCGGGAGCGGCCCGACCCCTACACGGTTGAGCTGGTCGGCGGCGTCGACCGGCGGCGGGCCGAGCTGGACGAGCGGATCGGCGCCGCGGCCGAGCGCTGGAGCCTCGACCGCATGCCGCTGGTCGACCGCAACCTGCTGCGGCTGGCCACCTTCGAGCTGCTCAGCTCGACCGACGTGCCTACCGCGGTGATCCTCGACGAGGCGGTGGAGCTGGCCAAGTTGCTCTCCACCAAGGATTCGAGCCGCTTCGTCAACGGCGTGCTGGGCCGCATCGCCCGCGAGGTGCGCCCGGCGTAACGCCGGACGCTCCGGGGCCGCGTCTGATGTGGTTTGATTGCGCGGCCGTGTCCGATTCGCCTCCCCGACACCTCGCGCCACCGCGGCGGGGGACCGCGCTCAGGAGCCGGCGGTGGCTGCTCGCCGGCGGCGCCGTCGTGGTGCTCGCGGTCATCGTCACGGTGATCCTGCTCACCCGCGGCGACGACTCCATCGTCTCGGGCCTCTCGCAGATCCCGACCTCGCCGACCGGGGTGGCCCCGACCACGCCCGCCCCGGCCACCACCGCCGCGCCGGCGACCACCGCTCCGCCCACCACCGCGCCGCCGCGGCCGGTCCAGCCGACGCCCGGCAACCTGCTGCCCAACGGCGACTTCGAGCAGGACCTGGCCGGCTGGGGGGCGTTCGACGGCGGCCGGCTCGACCGCGTCGCCCCCGGCCATTCCGGACGCTGGTCGCTTCGGCTCCGGGACGGCGGGACGACTTCGCCGTCCGGCGGCGGGCCGGGCGATCCCGCCGTCCGCGCCGCCGGGACGGTCCAGGGCCGCACGGGGGACAGCTACGAGGCGAGCGCGTGGGTGCGGGCCACCAGGCCGGGCACGGAGGCGATCCTGAAGCTGCGCCAGCTCGGCGCCCAGGGTGAGAGCGCCGACGTGATCGGCGTCACCCTCCAGGACACCGGCTGGCACCAGGTGGCCGTGATCCACCAGGTCCACGCCGGCGGCGGGCGGCTCACCGTCGAGGCCGCAGCCGGCAACCTGCGTCCCGGCGACGGCCTGCTGCTCGACCAGATCAGCCTCGCACCCAGCGACGGCGACTGAGCGATCAGATCGGCCGCACAGCCAGCCACGGCGACTGAGCAACCAAGTGGACGAGGCGGGACAAGGCTAGGCACAAGTGCTGATGCCCGGCCGGGGCGGGAGTGCTAATGGTGAAGTGTGCGCAGTCGGTAGAAGCGGGTATATTTCGCCGAGATCCGCCGGACCGAACCGGCCAAAAGGGGGATCATGCGCTGGCTCAGGCGGGGCCTGCTGGTCGTGGGGGCGCTGGCCATGCTGTGCGCGATGCCGGCGTCCGCCGCGGCGGACGAGATGTACCTCGGGCTCCGCGACGTCGACTGCACCGGCGCCACGGTCAGCGGCAGCGGCCTGCCGGCCGGCACGCACGTCACCGTGACGGTGCTCAACGGCACCAACCGGCGTGAGCTGAACCGCCACCAGCTGACCACCTCGGCCAGCGGCGGGTTCACCTGGCGCTCGCGGACCTCGCTGAGCGGCCTCAACTCGGTCCGCGCGGTGGTGACCAGGGTCGGCGCGAGCGCGCCGATCGCCTGGACCGACCATCAGGTGCCAACCGCCTGCCCGCTGGCCTACACCGGCGCCGGCCCGGTGCTGCCGCTGATGGGCCTCGGGCTGAGCTCGATCGTGGTCGGCTTCCTGCTGCTGACGGCCTTCTCCTACAAGGGCCGGCACCTCGTGTACCAGGGCCGCCACGTCGCCCGCTGACCCCACGGGCCGCTAGTCGACCATCGCCCCCGCGGAGATGTTGATCGCCGCGGCGGTGATCGTGCGGGCGTGGTCGGAAGCGGCGAAGGCGGCCACGTTGCCGACGTCCTCCAGCGTCGCGGCACGCTTCAGCATGGTCTTCCGCTCGGTCATCTGGGTGATGGCCTCCCGCGCCTCGGGGTCGAAGTCCTCCGGGATCGACTCGGGCACGCCGCCGGTCCGCAGGGTGACCACCCGGATCCCGTGCGGCCCCAGCTCGCTGGACAGGTTCCGGCGCAGGGCCTCCTGCGCGCTGAAGGCGACCTGGAGCCCGCCGAGGTGGTAGTCCTCCATTGGCGGCCCGTCCCCGCCGAACACCAGGATCACCCCGGAGCCTTGCGGGATCATGTGCCGCGCCGCGGCGCGAGCGGTGAGGAACATGGTCCGCACCGCGTTCACCACCGGCCGCTCGAAGTCGGCCAGCTTCATCTCGGCCAGCGGCGTGCCCTGCACGTCCCCGTGCGTGATGAGGTTGAAGCTGATGTCGAGGCTCCCGGCGCCGGCCGCCACCGCGTCGGCGTGGCGGTCGACCTGCGCCTCGTCGAGCGCGGCGACCTGGGCGGTCTCGGCCTTGCCGCCCGCCGCGCGGATCTCCTCGGCGACCGCCTCCAGCGATGCCATGGTCCGCCCGGCGAGGTGCACCGTTGCGCCCTCGCGGGCGAAGGCGCGCGCGACCGCGCCGCCGATCGAGCCGCCGCCACCGTAGATCACCGCGTTCTTGTCTTGGAGCAGCACGTCAACACCTCCAGTGTCTTTGGGGATCGTGGTAGAGACCGCCCGTGGCGCCGAAACTCATCTCGCGCCGGGACTCAGCAGCACGTCGGCGCGGCGGGCGCCCAGCCGTCCGGCAGGCCGGGCCCGCTGACGCTCGACCACCAGCCGTCGTCGTCGGCCTGGAGCCGGTAGACCGCCGGCATCGGCATGCCGAGCCAGAAGGTCGCGTCGACCGGTGCCCCCAGCCCCGCGAGCGCCAGCGAGATCACCGTGCCGTGCGTGCCGACGACCACCGTGCCGCCACGCGGCCGCCAGCGTCGGGCCAGGCCGTCCAGCGCGGCCAGCATCCGCGCCCGCGCACCGCTCTGGCTCTCGGCGTCGGGGAGCGAGTAGCCCGGGTCCTCCCAGCAGCGCTGGTAGTGCTCCTTCCACGACGGCGTCGGTCCGAGTCCGGAGCGCCACTCGCGGAGGTCGTCCACCAGCTCGATCTCGAGGCCCAGCCGGTTGGCCGCCGGCTGGACGGTCTGGACCGCGCGGCGGTACGGGCTGGAGACGATGGTGTGCGGCCTGGCGGCGCACAGCTCCGTGGCCAGCGCCTCGGCCTGCCGGAGACCGCGCTCGGTGAGCGGCCGCAGCTCCTCCGGCGGCCCGTCCACTGTCGCCACCACCGGCTCCGCGTGCCGCACCACCAGGATCCGCAGCGCCTCCATGGTCCCGCCCGGGTCAGTCGTGGACGTGGTCGCCGCTGGTGTGGAGCAGCTCGCGCAGGATGTCGCGTAGCCGCGCCAGCTCGGCGCCGTCGAGGGTGGCGTCCATCCCGTCGACCTCGCCGATCCCGACGACGAAGGCGTCGGGGTTGGTCGACTTCAGCCGCCGGGCGATCGCCCCGGGCCGGGGGCCGGCCGCGCTGGCGTCGAGCACCAGGAAGCGGGCGCGGCGGTCGACCGCCTCGCGGTAGGCGCCCTCGGGGTCCGGCGCCTCGCCGACGACCTCCCACTCGGCGGTGACCGCGGCGCGCCGAAGCTCGAGGCGGCGGTCCCGCTCGGCGGCGGCGACCACGATGCGGACGGCGGTGCACACGGGGCGATCACTCCTCGGGGCGGTCCATTGCTGCCGGCCACGGCGCGGGCGCGCCTGGCCTGCCCGTATGCTACTCGCAGCGCAGCATCGACTCCGCTGCGAGGAGGCGAGGCCATGTCGCGGCGTGCGGCGCCCCCCGCCCTGGCGGTCCTGGTGGTGGTGGTGGCGCTGGTCACGGGCTGCGTCGCCGGAGCGCCCGACCAGGGCCCGCGGCGCCCGCCGGCGCCGGCGCAGCCGGCCCGCGTGCTGGTGCTCAGCAAGACCGCCGGCTTCCGGCACGCCTCGATCCCGGCGGGCGTGCGGGCGATCCGCGAGCTGGGCCGGCGGGGCGGCTTCGCGGTCGACGCCACCGAGGACGCGGGCCGGCTCAGCGGCGACGGCCTGAGCCAGTACCGCGCGGTGGTGTTCCTCAGCACCACCGGCGAATTCCTCGCCGGCCCGGAGCAGGACGCGCTCCGGCGCTTCGTCGAGCGCGGCGGCGGCTGGGTCGGCGTCCACGCCGCCGCCGACGGCGAACGCGGCTGGCCCTGGTACGAGACGCTGGTGGGCGCGCGCTTCAGCCGCCATCCCGCCGTGCAGCCGGCGACCGTCCAGGTCACCGACCGCCGGCACCCGGCCACCGCCACGCTGCCGGCCGTCTGGCGGCGCACCGACGAGTGGTACGAGTTCGACCGCGACCCGCGCGGAAGCGTCCACGTGCTCGCCACCCTGGACGAGCGCACCTACCAGGGCGGCCGCATGGGCGCCGACCACCCGATCGCCTGGTGTCACACCGTCGGCGCCGGCCGCTCCCTCTACACCGCCCTCGGCCACACTACCGAGAGCTACAGCGAGCCGCTCTTCCTCGGCCACGTCCTCGGCGCCATCCGCTGGGCCGCCGGGCTCGAACCAGGCACCTGCCCACCGGGCGCCTGAGGGCGGGCGAGAGGGGTCGGCGGCGAGACGACCCGCCGCGGGCGAGCCAGGCGTCGGTCGGCACCGATAGGGCCCAGCCGTCGCAGGCGCCAAGCGCCCAGCCGTCGCAGGCGCTAGGCCCAGCCGTCGCAGGCGCCAACTATAGCCGCCAGCGTCCCGCCCAACCGTCCGGATTCTTTCTGCCGTGACGGTTGCCGTAACGATGCCGGGTCGGTCGGGGCACAGGATGCCTTTGTGAACCAATGCACAAGGTAGAGGGAGAGCGAGATGAGCACCGTGACCACCGCCACCACCGTCGGCGCCGCCACCACCGAGCCGCCGGTCCTCGCCCCAACCGTCCCGGACCAGGTCGAGCGCGACGCCCGCGAGGAGACGTCGCGAGGCCGGACGTTGGCCTGGAAGCTGCTGGAGGGACTGGCCTATGCGGCCGCCTGCGTCGACCCCAGCGGCATCCTCGCCATGCAGCGCATCCGCGAGGACATGGCCCGGCGGCGATACCACGACCACCGCTGAGACCAGGTCCGGCGCGCGGCGGACGGTGCGTCCGTGCGGGCGGATTCCGCCTCGCGCCGCTCGCTCCCGTCCACCCGGCCCTGGCGGCCCGCTCCAGCGCCGACCCTGGTGACGGCTTCGGCGATCTCAGTTGCTCCAGCCGTCTGAAGGCCTGGTTGCAACGCCGCTGGTCTGAGGTCGCCGGGCCCAGAGCAGGGGATGGGAGCCGCTGCCATAGCCGTCTGGCACGAGCTCCTCTCCGGCAAGCTCGAGGCCGGCTCGATGGATCCAGTCCCGGTAGGTGGCCACGCCGGCGTGGCTCCACCACATCGGCGCCGGGCCGCCCAACCAGCCGTCCTCCGTTCCGGTCCATGTCCGCTCCGCGACGGTTGCCAGCAGCCAGCCGCCTGGCCGCAGCCAGCCGGCGATCCGGCCAAGCAGCACCGGCTGCTCGTGGAGCGGGAGGTGGAACAGCACGTAGAGGCAGACGATGGCGTCGAAGGCGGCGGTCGGAAAGGCGACCTCGGTGGCGTCGGCGAGCACGAATCGTGCTGTGGGCACCAGCCGGCGGGCGCGCTCGAGTTGGACCTGGCTGAAGTCCACGCCGGTGACGGCGTAGCCGGCGTCCGCCAGCGAGCGCGCCACCGGGATCCCGCAGCCGCAGCCAAGGTCCAGCACCCTGGCGCCGGCCGGCAGGCGCTCGCGCAGCGTGGCAAGCCACGGGCCGTAGGCGCCGTCGTCGGCGTCGTCGGCGCGGTAGTGCCACGACAGCGCGTCGTAGCCGCGACGCACGAGGTCCTTGGGATCGGTGGGGTCCTCGACGGTCATGGCGGCATGATCCTCCCGTCGGCGCCGCGCTGACGGACAGGCGCATGACCCCACGGCCCGCCCACCTTCACGCGACCAGGGCGCGGCCGGCGCCGCGGTCACCATCCCGAGGTGAACTCTTCCGTGTTTACTTATGAGTATGTATTCTGTCGTTCACACCAGAGGGTATGGAGGATCGATGGCGACGGGGACGCGCGGCGGGGCGAAGGTGCCCAGGGCCGAGCGGGCGCGCACCCGCGGCAGGGCCAGGGTGCCGAGGGCGGAGCGGGTGCGGCTGGTGCTGGCGGCCGCGGCGCGGGCGTTCGCGCGCAGCGGGTACGCGGCGACTTCGATGGACGAGATCGCCGCCGAGGCCGGGATCAGCAAGCTGATGCTCTACCGGGACTTCGAGGGCAAGCGGGAGCTGTACGAGGCGATCCTCGAGTCGGTGAACCGGCGGCTGCTCGAGCACGTCCGCGACGACCCCGAGGGTGGCGCCTCGCGGCAGGGCCAGGTCGCCATGCTGCGGGTCGCGCGGGAGCAACCGGACGCCTTCCTGCTGCTGTTCCGGCACGCGGCGCGCGAGCCGGAGTTCGCCGCCTACGCCGAGGAGTTCAGCGCGATGGCGCTGGCGACCAGCGAGCGGCGGCTGGCCCGGGACATCGAGGACCCGGTGGCGCTGCGCTGGACCGCCCGGATGGCCTTCCGGCTCAGCGTCGAGGGGATCATCGCCTGGCTCGAGGTGGGCGAGGAGTCCCGCGACGAGGCGTTCCTCGCCGCGCTGACCGCCCCCATCTCGTGGGCCCGGAAGGCCGCCGCGATCGTGGCCGGCGACGGGAAGAGACGGACGTGAAGGCGACGACGACGGCCGGCGGCACGCTGACCCACCGCCAGATCCAGGCGGTGTACGCGGGGCTGATGCTGGCCGTGCTGGTGGCCTCGCTCGACCAGACGATCGTGGCGACGGCGTTGCCGACGATCGTCGGCGACCTGGGCGGGCTTGGCGGGCTCGGCCACCTCTCCTGGGTGGGGACGGCCTACCTGGTGACCTCGACCTCGGCGGCGGTGCTCTACGGCAAGGTCAGCGACCTCTACGACCGCAAGCGGGTGTTCCAGAGCGCGCTGGTGGTCTTCCTGGCGGGCTCGGCGCTGGCTGGAGCCGCGCGCTCGCTCGACCAACTGATCGCCTTCCGGGCGCTCCAGGGCCTCGGCGGCGGCGGGCTGATGGCGCTCACCACGGCGGTGGTGGCCGACATGGTCCCGCCACGGCAGCGCGGCCGCTACGTGGGCTACATCGGCGGCGTGCTGGCGCTCGCCACGGTGGCCGGTCCGCTGCTCGGCGGGTTCCTGGTCGACCACCTGAGCTGGCGCTGGATCTTCTACGTCAACCTGCCGGTCGGCCTGGCGGCGTTCGCGGTGATCGGCGCGGTGCTCCACCTGCCCGCCCGGGAGCCCGGCCGGCGCCGCCTTGATCTCGCCGGCGGGGCGCTGCTGGTCGCGGCGGTGACCTGCGCGGTGCTGGTGGCGAGCTGGGGCGGCACCGAGGCGCCGTGGGGCTCGCCGCGCATCCTCGGGCTGGCCGCGGCGGCGGCGCTCGCCCTGGCCGGCTTCGTGCTGGTCGAGCGGCGTGCCCGCGAGCCGCTGCTGCCGCTCGACCTGTTCGCCAACCCGGTGGTGGCGGTCACCAGCGCCGTGGGCCTGCTCGCCGGGGTGGTGCTGTTCGGCTCGATCGTGTTCCTGCCGCTGTTCCTCCAGGTCGCCAAGGGCATGAGCGCCACCAACTCGGGCCTGCTGGTGCTGCCGCTGATGGCCGGCGTGCTGGTCGCCTCGATCGCCAGCGGCCGGCTGGTCACCCGGACCGGCCGCTACAAGCCGTTCCCGGTCGCCGGGTCGGCCGTGATGGCGGTGGCCTTCTGGCTCCTGTCCAGGCTGCGGCCGGGCACGCCGGCGCCGCTGATCGTCGGCGAGATGCTCCTGCTCGGCCTCGGCATCGGCCCGCTCATGCAGGTGCTCGTGCTGGCCACCCAGAACGCCGTGCCGCGCCGGCACGTCGGGCTGGCGACCTCGCTGTCGCAGTTCTTCCGTGAGCTCGGTGGCACCTTCGGCGTCGCCCTGTTCGGCGCGATCTTCGCCGCCCGCCTGGCCGCCGAGATCGCCCGGCGCGTGCCCGGCGGCCGCGCCGGGGCCGGTCTGCTGACCGGCGCATCGCAGGGCGCGCCCACCGACCTGCGCACGCTGCCGCCGGGCGTCCACCACGCGATCGTCGAGGCGGTCGCCCGCTCGGCCGGCACCGTCTTCCAGTGGGCCGTCCCCTTCGCGGTGGCCGCCTTCCTGCTCACGCTCGCCCTGCGCGAGCTGCCGCTGCGCGACACCCTGGACCAGCCGGCGCCCGCCACCGCCGGTGGCGACCGGCCGGCGGGCTGACCCCGGAGACCGCCGCGGCCGACCCCGGGCATCGCCGCCAGGGCCCTCCGCACCCTGGATGCCGCCCCTCCCGCAACAGGATTTAGGGCTTGACACGCTCTGACTTAGCGTCGTTAAGTAACGCAGGATAACTTAACGACGATAAGCAATGGGGGGAAGGCGATGTTGGAGCGGTTGGCGCGGTTGCTGCTGCGCCGGCGGGTGCTGGTGCTGGTGGCGGCGATCGTGGTGGTGGGACTCGCCGGGGTGTTCGGCTCCGGCGTGATGGACACGCTCCGCTCGGGCGGGTTCGACGACCCGGCGGCCTCCTCGACCAAGGCGAGGGAAGCGCTCGCCGACGTCTTCCACACCGGCGAGCCGAACCTGGTGCTGCTGGCGACCGCGAACCACGGCACGGTCGATCAGGCGGCCGCGACCAGCGGGGGCCTGGAGCTGACCCGGCGGCTGGCAGCCGAGCGCGACGTCACCGAGGTACAGTCCTACTGGACCACCAAGGCCCCGCCGCTGCGCAGCAACGACGGCCGGCAGGCGCTGGTGCTGGCGCGGATCACCGGCGGCGACGATGCCATCCAGCAGCGCGCCGGCCAGCTCGCCAGCGCGTTCGACCAGGACGGCGGCGCCCTGCGGGTGCAGGTCGGCGGCCAGGCGCGGGTCTACAGCCAGGTGAGCGACCAGGTCGAGCGCGACCTGGCCCGGGCGGAGGGCATCGCCGTGCCGATCACCCTGGTGCTGCTGGTGGTGGTGTTCTCCAGCGCGGTGGCCGGCGCGCTGCCGCTGGCGGTCGGCGGCCTGGCGATCGTCGGCACGCTGCTGGTGCTGCGGCTGCTCGCCGCGCTGACCGACGTGTCGGTCTACGCGCTGAACCTGACCACCGCGCTGGGGCTCGGGCTGGCGATCGACTACAGCATGTTCATGGTCTCGCGCTACCGCGAGGAGCTGCGCGGCGGCCTGGAGCCGGCCGAGGCGCTGGTGGCGACCATGCGGACCGCCGGGCGGACGGTGCTGTTCAGCGCCGCCACGGTGGCGGTCGCACTGCTCGCCCTGCTGGTCTTCCCGCTGTACTTCCTGCGCTCGTTCGGCTACGCGGGGATCGCGGTGGTCGCGCTGGCGGCCCTGGGCGCGGTGGTGGTGCTGCCCGCCCTGCTGGCCGTGCTCGGCCGCAGGGTCGACTCGCTGCGCCTGCCGCTCGGCCGCCGGCGGCCCCCGGCCGAGGTGGGCACCGGCGCCTGGCATCGGATCGCCATGGCCGTCATGCGCCGGCCGCTGCCGATCGCGCTGGCGGTGGTCGCCGTGCTGCTGGTCCTCGGCGCGCCGTTCCTGGGCGTGCGCTTCGGCCTGCCCGACGACCGGGTCCTGCCGGCCTCCGCCAGCAGCCGCCAGGTCGCCGACGCCATCCGCAGCGACTTCACCGCACGCGACGCCGACGCGCTCCAGGTCGTCGCCACCAACAGCGGCGACCCGACCCGGCGGACCGGCGAGATCGCGGCCTACGCGACCGCCCTCTCGCGCCTGGACGGCGTCGCGAGGGTCGACGCCCTGACCGGCACCTACGCCGCCGGCCACCAGGTCGCCCCGGCCGCGGCCACCACCGAGGGGCCCGGCCAGGTCGCCACCGGCGCCGCCGGCCAAGGCGGCGGCGGGACCGCGGGGGCCGGGACCGCGGCGACCACCCAAGGCGCCGCCACGCGAGCCACCACCGGAGCCGCCTCGGCCCGGTTCGCGACCTCTGGCGCGACCTGGCTGCGGGTGGTGCCGATGGTGGAGGCGTACTCCGGGGCGGGGGAGCGGCTGGTCGAGCAGGTGCGGGCGCTGCCGGCGCCGTTCGCGGTGGAGGTCGGCGGGCGCTCGGCGCAGCTGGTCGACACCAAGGCGGCGATCGGCGACCGGCTGCCGCTGGCGGTGGCGATCATCGCGGTGGCCACGCTGGTGCTGCTGTTCCTGATGACCGGCAGCGTGGTCATCCCGGTCAAGGCGCTGATCCTCAACCTGCTGTCGCTGTCGGCGGTCTACGGCGCGATGGTGTTCGTCTTCCAGGAAGGCCACCTGTCCGGCCTGCTCGGCTTCACGCCGACCGGCACGATCGACACCTCGATGCCGGTGCTGCTGTCGTGCATCGCCTTCGGCCTGTCCATGGACTACGAGGTGTTCCTGCTCTCGCGGATCAAGGAGGAGCACGACCGCAGCGGCGACACCGTCTCGTCGGTGGCGATCGGCCTGGAGCGCAGCGGCCGCATCGTCACCACCCTGGCCGCCCTGCTGGCGATTGTGTTCGCCGCCTTCGCGACCTCGCAGGTCACCTTCCTCAAGCTGTTCGGCATCGGCGCCGCGCTGGCGATCGTGGTCGACGCCACGCTGATCCGGGCGCTGCTGGTGCCGGCGTTCATGCGGCTGGCGGGCCGGGCCAACTGGTGGGCGCCGCGACCGCTTCGCCTGCTGCACGACCGCGTCGGCTTGCGGGAAGATGTTCCCAGACACCGCATCCCGGAGGTGACCCGAACCTGACGTCCCCAGCCACCAGCCGCTCTCCTTCTCCACGCCGGGCGCGTGCCCGGAGGGGGGAGGGGGAGCGGCTGCGCGCCGACATCCTGGAGGCGGCCACCCACCTGCTGGCCGAGGCGGGCGACGAGTCCGGGGTCTCGATCCGTGCGGTCGCCGACGCCGTGGGGGTCACCCCGCCATCGATCTATCTCCATTTCGCCGACAAGGACGAGCTCATCTGGCAGGTCTGCGAGGAGCAGTTCCACAAGCTCGACGAGCACATCCAGGCGAGGTCCGCCGGAATCGACGACCCGCTGGAGGCGATCCGCCGCTGCGGCCACGCCTACGTCGAGTTCGGGCTGTCCAACGCCGAGGGCTACCGGATCCTGTTCATGGGCCACGGCCGGCCCGGCCACAAGCACGAAGAGGCCGACACCGAAGCCGGCATGGCGCACGTCTCGCCGACGCTGGCGCGCCTGATCGACTACCTCCGGCGGGCGATGGATGCCGGCCTGATCGCCAGGGCGGACCCGCAGGTGGTCGCGCTCGGGCTGTGGACGGCCGTCCACGGGATCACCTCGCTGCTGATCGCCATCCCCGACTTCCCCTGGCCGGCGGATCGCGAGGTGATGACCGAGTGCGTCATCACCCAGGCGCTGGCCGGTGCCTCAGCCCTTCACGGCCCCCATGGTGAAGCCCTGCACGAAGCGGTCCAGGAAGAAGTTGTAGATCAGCGCCACCGGCACGGCGATGATCACCGCTGAGGCCATCAGCGACTGCCAGAAGAACACGTCCCCGCGCACCAGGTTGGTCGGCACCCCGACGCTGATGGTCATGTGGTCGGAGCTGGCCACGAACGCCAGCGCGTAGATGAACTCGTGCATCGTCAGGGTGAAGGCGAAGACCACCACGGTGAAGATGCCCGGCAGCGCCAGCGGCAGCACCGTCCGCACGAACGACTGGAAGCGGCTGTACCCGTCGACCTGGGCCTGCTCCTCGACGTCCCGCGGGATCGACTTGAAGAAGCCGCTCAGCAGCCAGGTCGACAACGGCACGGTGAAGGTCGGGTAGACCACCACCAGCGACCAGATGGTGTCCTGCAGCCGCATCGAGGCGATCATGCGCGACATGGGGATGAACAGCAGCGTCGGCGGGATCAGGTAGACCAGAAAGATGAGCACGCCGATCCGCCCGCCCCAGCGCCCGGTCAGGCGCGCCAGTGCGTAGGCCGCCGGGATGGCGAGCGCCAGGGTGATCAGCACCACCAGCGCGCCGATCACCACGGTGTTGCGCACGAACGTCAGGTAGGGCGTCTGCTGGAACAGCAGCCCGATGTGCGACAGCGTCGGCGGCTGGTTGTAGAGGAACGGGTTGTTCTTGGCGTTGTAGAGGTCGGGGTCGGTCTTGAACATGGTCACGATCGCCCACAGGAACGGGAACGAGGCGAACAGCGCGAACAACCCGACCACCGTGTAGATCCGGGTGGAGGTGCGCAGCGACCGCCCGCGCGGACGAGTGGCCCCGCCGAGCGCCACCATGGTCAGCTCACCTCCGCTCGGGAGACCATCCGCAGGATCAGCGCGGCCAGCCCGGCCAGCACCGGGAACATGAAGACCGCCACCGCGGCGCCCTCACCGAGGCTGCCGCCCTCGATCCCCTTGAAGAAGGCCCAGCTGGCCAGCACCTGGGTGGCGTTCTGCGGCCCGCCCCTGGTCAGCACGAACACCACCGTCATGTCGGTGAAGCTGAACACCAGGCCGAACAGCAGCGCCACCGCGCTGATCGGCAGCAGCAGCGGAATGTCGATGCCGAGCATCCGCCGCCAGAAGCCCGCGCCGTCGATCTCGGCCGCCTCGCGGACGTCCTGCGGGATCGAGGTCAGCCCGGCCAGCAGGATCACCGTCGCCAGCGGCAGCATCCGCCAGGCCTGCACGGCGATCACCGAGCCCATTGCCAGGTGCGTCCGGCCGAGCCAGAACATGTGGCTGTTCGGGCTGGTGATGCCGAGGTGGGACAGCACCCAGTCGATCGGGCTGAAGATCGAGTCGAGCATCCACAGCCAGGCGATCGTGCCCAGCGCGATCGGGGTGGTCCACGGCAGCAGGATCAGGAAGCGGGCGATCCACTTGCCCTTGAAGTTGGCGCGCAGCGCGAACGCCAGCACCACCGAGAGCACCACCACGATGGTCTGCGAGATCAGCGTGAACACCACGGTGTTGCGCAGCGAGGTGCGGGTCACCGGGTCGCTCAGCGCGGCGCGGAAGGTGTCGAGCCCCACGAAGTGCAGCACCGGGTTGCCGGTGGTGATGTTGGTGAAGGCGTAGACCAGCGCCATCACCAGCGGGAAGCCGACCAGCGCGAGCAGGTAGGCGACCGAGGGGAGCAGCAGCAGCGAACCGAGGATGCCCTCACGGTCGAACAGGTAGCGGCGGCGGCGCTCGCGGGTCGCGCTGGGTGCCGGCGGGGCCGCGGTGGTCACGCGCTGACCCCCTTGAGCTTGAAGGGCTGCGCCGGGATGCGCTCGCCGCCGTCGAGCCCGAAGAAGCGCAGGCTCGACTCGGCCACCGCGAAGCGCTCGTCGGCGCCTTCGTTGACCGGCGAGGTGACCGTGAACGGCAACCTGGCGATCACCCGGGTGCCCGGCGAGATCGCCGGGATGCTGCCGTACACCAGCCGGTCGGAGCCGAGATACTCGACCCGGTCGACGCGGTACTCGAACGGCACCCGGCCCTCGCGCTCGCTGACCAGCGGCTCCGGCAGGAAGTGCTCGGGCCGGAAGCCGACCAGCGCGCCGTCGTGCTCCAGCAGGTTCATCGGCGGCGAGCCGAGGAAGGTGGCCACGAAGGTGTTGGCCGGCTCGTGGTAGATCTCGTGCGGGGTGCCGAGCTGCTGCAGCCGCCCGTTGTCCAGCACGGCGATGCGGTCGCCGAGCCCCATCGCCTCCACCTGGTCGTGGGTCACGTAGATGGTGGTGATGCCGACCTGCCGCTGGAACTCCTTGAGGTCCTCACGGGCGGAGGAGCGCAGCTTGGCGTCGAGGTTGGACAGCGGCTCGTCCAGCAGGAACACCTGCGGCTCGCGCACCAGCGCGCGCGCCAGCGCCACCCGTTGCCGCTCGCCGCCGGAGAGCTGGCGCGGCTTGCGGTCGAGCAGGTGGTCGATGCCCAGCAGGCTGGAGGCCCACTTGATGCGCTCGGGCCGCTTGTCCTTGGCCATGCCGCCGGCTGCCAGCGGGAACGAGATGTTCTGCGCGACCGTCTTGTGCGGGTAGAGCGCGTAGCTCTGGAACACCATCGCGATGCGGCGGACCCTGGGGGGCAGGTCGTTGACGACCCGCCCCCCGATGAGCACGTCGCCCTCGGTGGGACGCTCGAGCCCGGCGATCATGCGCAGCAGCGTGGTCTTGCCCGAGCCGGACGGCCCGAGCAGCACCAGGTACTCGCCCTCCTCGGTGGCGAGGTCGATGCCGTCGACCGCCGGCGTCTGCCCGACGAAGACCTTGCGGACCCCTCTGGTCTCCACCACCGCCATGTGCCGAACCCTCCAGTCCTCAGGCGTTGCCGCCGACCAGGCCCTGCTTGCGCCACTTGGCGAAGATCGTCTTGACCTGGGTCTCCGCCTTGGCCACGGCCTCCTTGGCCGGCGTGCCCTTGGCGGCGGCGGCCATCATGTTGGGCAGGACAAAGGTGTTGAACACCTCGCTCTCGGCCGCGTTCGACGGTCCGGGGAAGCCCACGTTGGTGCTCCACGACTCGGCGTCCTTGAGCAGCTGGAGCTTGTTGGCGGGCTGCGACTTGAACGGGTCGTTGTCGAGCCAGCCGGGCAGCTGCTGCCAGGCGGCCGAGGTCTTGAAGGCCGGGAAGTCGTAGAGCCGGGAGTTCTGGGCGACGTCCGAGGAGTGGTCGGCCAGGTAGAGCAGGAACTGCTTGGCGGTGTCCGCCTGCTTGGAGAACTTGGGGATGATGTAGCTGCGCACCACGTGCTCGCCGGCCAGCGCCTTGCCGCTGGGGCCCTTGAGCGCGGGCACGAAGAAGATGTCGTTGGCCACGTCCGGGTTCGAGCCCTGCGCGCTGCGGTAGGCGGAGATCGAGTTGACGATGTAGGACAGCCGGCCGGCGATCAGGCCCTGGTTGTTGGAGGCCGCCGTCCAGCTGAAGATCTCGTCGGTCATGGCCTGCTTGAACAGCTTGGCCATGTAGTCGACCGCGTCGATCACCTCGGGCGAGTTGATCACCACGTTCTGGTTGGCGTCCTGGATCGAGCCGCCGTAGGACCAGATCAGCGCGCGGGCGACCATGTTCGAGTCGACCTCTTGCGACATGCCGATGCCGACCGGGATCTTGGAGCGCTGCTTGACCATCGTGCCGCCCTCGAGCAGCTCCTGCCAGGTGCTCGGGCCGTTGGGCAGGCCGACCGGCTCCCACAGGCTCTTGCGGTAGTCGCCCGGGTCGGGCGTCCAGGTGTGGCAGAACCCGTAGTAGCGGTTGGTGGTCGGGTTGAAGCTGGACGCCTTGCAGTAGCTGATCTGCTCGCCGTGCTTGCTGACCGCCTGTTGGACCACGTCGCTGACGTCCAGCACGCTCGGCTCCAGCGACGACGGCGGCACGATCCACTCGATCAGGTCGTGGCCCTGGCCGGCGTTGATCTCCGCCGCGCTGCGCGCCGGGATGTCGGCGTTGTCGATGTGGTCGACCGTGACCCGCACGCCGTTGTCGTCGCCCCACTTCTTGGCGAAGCCGTCGAACCACTTGTCGTAGGCGGGGATGAAGTGGCTCCACTGGAGGATGCGGAGCGACTTGCCGCCGCCGCTGGCCGGGCCGGGGGAGCTCGACGGGCCGGTGCAGGCCGCCAGCAGCCCCGAACCGAGCCCCGCGACCGTCAGCGTCCCGGTCGTCTTGAGGAACCCGCGCCTGGAGAGACCCGCCCCGGACTCGGTCCCACCGGTTCCGCCTCCCTGTTCGTCCGCGCCCTTGCGCATGGCCCACCCTCCTGTTCCTGGCGTTCACCAGCGACTGGAACGGACAAAGCCTCCCACCTGCAATCGATTGCTGCAAGGGGCTTCGTCCGCTCGGATCAGGATCAACAGGGCAAGCACGCAGAAAGCAAGGCAAGCACGCAGAAACGCGCGATATCGCCACGGTAGCGCAGGATCGCCGCGGAGCCGCTGATCGCCGCGGGGTTGCTTGCCGCCGGAGGGGGTCGCTGACTACGATGCTTGCGACCGGCCGGCCGGCGGCCGGCGGCGGGCCACCGCCCGCCCGAGCCCTTTAATGACTGGTCCAGCGAGGCCAGGAAGGGAGACGACCGGATGCGTCGAACGATGCCTCCATGCCCGACGGGCTGGAGGCGTTTTTGATGTCCGTCCCCGAGCGGGCGATGGTCATGGACCCGGCCGACGTCGGCCGCGCGCTGACCCGCATCGCCCACGAGGTGGTCGAGCGCAACAAGGGCACCGACGGCCTGGTGCTGGTCGGCATCCACACCCGCGGGGTGCCGCTGGCGCGCCGCCTGGCGGCCAGGCTCTCCGAGATCGAGGGCGGCCAGGTGCCGACCGGCGCGCTCGACGTTGCCATGTACCGCGACGACATCGGCCTGCGCCCGCCCGGCGCGACGCGCGACACCGACCTGCCCTTCGACCTGGCCGGCACGGTGGTGGTGCTGGTGGACGACGTGCTCTACACCGGCCGCACCATCCGCGCGGCGCTGGACGCGCTGACCGACTTCGGCCGCCCGCGCGCCATCCAGCTCGCCGTGCTGGTCGACCGCGGCCACCGCGAGCTGCCGCTGCGCGCCGACTACGTCGGCAAGAACCTGCCCACCGCCCCCGACGGGGTGGTCAAGGTGCTGCTGGAGGAGACCGACGGCCGCGACGGTGTGCTGGTCATGGACGGCGACGGCGCCGCCGGCGACGGCCGCGGCCGGCCGGCCGCGACGGAGGGGTCCGGGGAACCCCGAGGGGGTGCCCCGGTCGGTCGGGAGGGGTCCGGGGAACCCCGAGGGGGTGCCCCGGTCGGTCGGGAGGGGACGAGGCGATGAAGGAGCACCTGCTCTCAGCGGCCGACCTGGACGCCGGCGACATCACCCGGATCCTCGACACGGCCGCGCACCTGGCCAAGGTCACCGACCGGGCGATCAAGAAGGTGCCCACGCTGCGTGGCCGGACCGTCTGCAACCTGTTCTTCGAGGACTCCACAAGGACCAGGATCTCCTTTGAGCTGGCCGCCAAGCGCCTGTCGGCCGACGTGATCAACTTCACCGCCAAGGGATCGAGCGTCTCCAAGGGCGAGAGCCTCAAGGACACCGCCATCACCCTCCAGGCGATGGGGGTGGACGCGATCGTGATCCGCCACGGCGCCTCGGGCGCGCCCTGGCGGCTGGCCGAGTGGGTCGACGCGGTGGTGGTCAACGCCGGCGACGGCACCCACGAGCATCCCACCCAGGCGCTGCTGGACCTCTACACCATGCGCCAGCACTTCCCGACCTTCGCGGGGCTGCGGGTGGCGATCGTCGGCGACGTGCTGCACTCGCGGGTCGCCCGCTCCAACGTGCTGGCGCTGCACACCATGGGCGCCGAGGTCACCCTGGTGGCGCCGCCGACGCTGCTGCCGGCCAGGGTCGAGACCTGGGGCGCGGCGGTCTCCTACGACCTCGACGCGGCGCTGCCCAAGCAGGACGTGGTGATGATGCTGCGGATGCAGCTCGAGCGGCAGCGGGCCGGCTTCTTCCCCTCGCTGCGCGAGTACGCCCGGCTGTACGGCCTGGACGCCCGCCGGCTGGAGGCGATGCCGGAGCACGCCATCGTGATGCACCCGGGCCCGATGAACCGCGGGGTGGAGATCGCCGCCGAGGTGGCCGACTCGATCGAGCGCTCGGTGATCGCCGACCAGGTCGCCAACGGCATCAGCGTGCGGATGGCCCTACTCTACCTGCTGCTCGGCGGCCCGGCGGTGCGCGAGGCGCGCGCCCTGCCGGCCGCCGTGGCCGAGGGGAGCGCGCTGTGAGCGCGGCGAATCCCAGCCCCTCCCCGCTGCTGCTGCGCGGCGGCCGGCTGATCGACCCCGCCTCGGGCCACGACGGCCCGGCCGACCTGCTGCTGCGCGACGGCCTGGTGGCCGAGGTCGGCGCGGGCCTTCAGGCCGGTGATGCCGAGCCGGTCGACTGCGACGGCCTGGTGGTCAGCCCCGGCTTCGTCGACCTGCACGTGCACCTGCGCGAGCCCGGCCGCGAGGACGCCGAGACGATCGAGACCGGCTCGCGCGCCGCCGCGCTCGGCGGCTACACCGCCATCTGCCCAATGCCCAACACCGACCCGGTGGCCGACAACGCCGGCGTGGTCGAGATGGTCGCCGCCCGCGGGCGCGAGGTCGGCCTGGTCGACGTCTTCCCGGTCGGCGCGGTGACCCTCGGCCAGCGCGGCGAGGAGCTGGCCGAGCTC
>DASVXQ010000646.1:0-9697 GCA_036392615.1 Actinomycetes bacterium
CAGCGGCTGCGGAGCCCACCAGCCGAGGTGCCAGTCCATCGACGGCATCGGCGCGGCGACCGGAAGGGCGACGCTACGCGGTCCGGGCCGGCGCCGCGACGTTGCGCGTCTGCGAGGGGTCGACTTTGATGCCAGGGCCCATCGAGGTGGAGACGGTGATGCCCTTGATGTAGCGGCCCTTGGCGGCCGCGGGCTTGGCCCGCAGCACCTCGTCGAGCACGACCTGGTAGTTCTCCGCCAGCGCCCGGGTGCCGAACGAGGCCTTGCCGAGCACCAGGTGGACGTTGCCCCAGCGGTCGGTGCGGTACTCGACCTTTCCGGCCTTGATGTCCTCGACCGCCTTGGCGACGTCCGGGGTGACCGTGCCGGCGCGCGGGTTCGGCATCAGGCCGCGCGGGCCGAGGATGCGACCCAGCCGTCCGACCTGCCCCATCATGTCGGGCACGGCGACCGCCGCGTCGAAGTCGAGGAAGCCCTTCTGCACCTGCTCGACCAGCTCCCTGCCGCCGACCACGTCGGCGCCAGCCTCCTCGGCCTGGCGGGCGGCCTCCCCCTCGGCGAACACCGCCACCCGCACGGTCTTGCCGGTGCCGTGCGGCAGCGAGACCGTGCCGCGCACGATCTGGTCGGCGCGCCGCGGGTCGACGCCCAGCTTGAAGGCGACCTCGACGGTCGCGTCGAAGCGGGCGGGGTTGGTCTCCTTGGCGAGGCCGAGTGCCTCGTAGGGGGGATAGAGCCGGCTGCGGTCGACCTTCTTGGCCAGCTCAGCGTACTTCTTACCGCTCATGCGATTCCTCCTGTGGTCCGGCGGGGCGGGTGGTCCCGCCCCTCCCACGTCAAGACGGCGCGAGCCTCAGCTCGCGACGGTGATGCCCATCGAGCGGGCGGTGCCCTCGATGACCTTCATGGCCGCCTCGATGTCGTTGGCGTTGAGGTCGGGCATCTTGGTCTCGGCGATCTCGCGGACCTGGTCGCGCGTGACGCTGCCGACCTTGTCGCGGTGCGGCTCGGCCGAGCCCTTGTCGACGCCGGCGGCGTTGCGCAGCAGCACGGCGGCCGGCGGGGTCTTCAGCACGAAGCTGAAGGTGCGGTCCTCGTAGATGGTGATCTCCACGGGGACGACGTTGCCGGCCTGCGCCTGGGTCGCCGCGTTGTACTGCTTGCAGAACTCCATGATGTTCACGGCGTGGGGGCCGAGCGCGGTGCCGACCGGGGGGGCCGGCGTGGCCTGGCCCGCCGTGAGCTCGATCTTGAGCACCGCCGTCACGCGACGGCGGCGCGGTGGGTTCGGTGGCATCTGCCTGCTTGCTCCTTGGTTCGCCTATAGCTTCTGCACCTGGTCGAAGGACAGCTCGACCGGGGTCTCGCGACCGAAGATCGACACCAGCACCTTGACCTTCTGCTGGTCCGGGTTGATCTCGGCGATCGTGCCCGGCAGCTGGGCGAAGGGGCCCGAGGTCACGGTGACCGACTCGCCGACCTGCCACTCGACCCGCGGCTTGAGCTTCTCGACCGGCTTGGTCTCGAGGATCTTGGAGACTTCCTTCTCGGAGAGCGGCGTCGGCTTGGCGCCGGACCCGACGAAGCCGGTGACTCCCGGGGTGTTGCGGACCACGTACCAGGAGTCGTCGTCGAGGTACATGCGGACCAGCAGATAGCCGGGGAACACCTTGCGCGAGACGACCTGCTTCTTGCCGCCCTTGATCTCCATGACGTCTTCCATGGGGATCACGACCTCGAAGATCTTCTCCTCCATGTTCATGGACGAGATGCGGCTCTCGAGGTTCGCCTTCACCTTGTTCTCGTAGCCGGCGTAGGTGTGGACGACGTACCAGTCGCCGGAGCCGTACTCCTGGCTCGAAGTCTCTTCAGAGACGTACTCAGTCTCGGTGCTCATGACACTCCTGGTGGTTCGGGAAGGCTAGCTGCCGAAGATCGCGATGACGAGCTTTCCGAACAGCGTATCCAGCCCAAAGATGATTGCGGTGATGACGCTCACGGAGACCAGGACCACGATGGTGTAGCCGGTCACCGTGCGGCGGTCTGGCCAGTTGACCTTGCGCAGCTCGGTGACGACCTCGCCGCCGAACGTGGTCAGTCCCCGCAGCCGCGCACGCCGGCCGCCGACCGCGGTGTCCCTGCTCGCCCTGGCGGTCTGCTGGCGAGCGTTCTGCTGCTTGCGCAACTGCTGCAGGCGCGCCCCCTGATCGGTGGTGCGCTGCTGGCGAGCCATCGCCCGCTTGGTCTCTCTGTTCATCGCAAAGCCCTGCTCCTCGCGCCGGGCGGCGCCGCGTTCAATCGACCGACCCTTGTCCCGTGGCGAGCGGCATCCTCGGTCATCTGGGGCAAGGGGCTGGCAGGCCAGGAGGGACTCGAACCCCCAACCACCGGTTTTGGAGACCGGGACTCTACCAATTGAGCTACTGGCCTACGGGGCGAGAGCATCGGGCCCGAGCCCAAAGCCCACTGAGTATAGGGTTCGACCTCCGATCCGCTCAAGGTTGCGGGCCCTCGAGCAGGTCACCCACACCCCCCAGGGTACCAAGCGCCGGGGCCGAGGGCACGGCCCGGCCAAGCGCGCCGGGCCGGTTACGGCAGCTGCCCGGGATACAGCAGGGCGAGCTCGTGCGGGTAGGTGGCCAGCAGCCGCAGCTCGTCGTCGGCCAGCGGCCGGCCGGTGGCGGCGTTGGTCAGCTGCACCAGCTGGAAGACCAGCTCCTCGTCGGCGGCGCCGACCTCGATGCCGAGGCTGCCCAGCACGTGCCGGAAGCCGGCCTTGCCACCGTACTCGCCGGTCAGCACCACGCGGCCTTCGGTGGCGTGCCAGTCGTGCGGGAAGGGGCCGAGGGTGTCGTCGTCGTAGAGCTCGTAGTTGTGCCGGTCCTTGAGCGCGCCGTCGGCGTGGATGCCGGACTCGTGGGCGAAGGCGTTGCGGCCGACGCCCGGCTGGTTGATCGGCAGCGGCTGGCCGAAGGCGTAGCTGGCCCACAACGTGCAGCGGCGTGCCCAGGAGAGGTCGATCGGGTCGGCGACCACCACCTCGCCGGCCACGCCGTAGCCGTGCCGGAAGGCGAGGATGGTGCTCAGCAGGTCGGCGTTGCCTGCCCGCTCGCCGACGCCGTTGACGCAGGTGTTGACCCAGACGTCCTGGCCGGCGTCGAGCGTGCCGAGGGCGCCGGAGACCGAGTTGGCCACCGCCATGCCGAGGTCGTTGTGGCAGTGGGTCTCGAGCGCGATGCCGGCGACGCCAGCGAGGCGCGCGAACCGCTCGCGGATGTGCGCCGGGGTCTCGCCGCCGATGGTGTCGCAGTAGCGCACGCGGTCGGCGCCTGCCTCCCTCGCCGCCTGCGCGAACTCCAGCAGGTAGCCGTCGTCGGTGCGGGAGGCGTCCTCGGCGTTGACGCCGAGGGTGGCGATCCCGGCGGCCCTGGCCGCGCGCACCGCGGCGGTCATCTCGTCGAGCACCGAGCTGCGGTCCAGCCTGCCCTGGAACTTGTGGCGGATCATCTGGTCCGAGGTGGAGATCGACAGGTTCATGTGCTCGAGGCCGAGCGGCAGCGAGCGCTCCACGTCGGCGACCACGGCCCGTGCCCAGCCGGACAGCTTGAGGTCGCCGAAGGCCCCCGCCTTGGCCAGCGCCAGGTTGGCGCGGACGTAGGGGACCTCGTGGAACAGGAAGGGAAAGCCCAGCTCGGACTGGCTGATGCCGAGCTTGCCCAGATAGTGGTTGACCATCGTCTTGCCGAACTTGGAGAGGTTGATCCTGGCGGTCTGCACGCCGTCGCGGTTGGTCACGTCGAGGAAGTGAACGGCTGGCATTGGCGACTCCAGACGAAGCAGTTGCGAACGGTCTCAGGTTGACCGTCGGGTCCTGTGTCGTCAACATTGATCATTCGATCAACTATGGAGGCCATGCCCATGCCCGAGCCGGCGAGGGAGCTGCTCAGCGCGGCGGAGGCGGCCAGGCGCCTCGGGGTCAAGCCCGAGACGCTCTACGCCTACGTCAGCCGCGGGCTGCTGCGGCGGCGGCGCTCGCCCGACGGGCGGCGGAGCTGGTTCGAGCCCGCCGAGGTCGAGCGGCTCGCCGGGCGCTCCCGCCAGCCGTCCGGACAGCGCGCCAGGCTGCTCGGCATCGAGTCGTCGATCACCTCCATCGAGGGCGACCGCTACCGCTACCGGGGCGTCGACGCCACCGAGCTGGCCCGCGACCGCCGCTTCGAGGAGGTCGCCCACTGGCTGTGGACCGGCGAGGCGGGCGGCGAGGGCGGCTGGCGCGCGGAGGAGCGCGCGGTGGCGGTCGGCCGCGCCGCTCAGGCGGTCCTGCCGGCCGACACCCTGCCGCTGGAGCGCCTGCGGGTGATCGCCGCCGCGATGGCCACGGTGGACGAGCTCCGCCTCCAGCTCGACCCCGCCGCGGTCGTCGCCGCCGGGCAGAGCCTGATCGCCGGCATGGTCGCCTGCCTCCCCGACGCGGCCCCGGGCGGCCCGGCCGTGAGCATCGCCGAGCGGCTGTGGCGCAAGCTCACTCCCGCCGACCCCGATCCGCCGTTGCTGCGCGCGCTCGACGCGGCGCTGGTGCTGCTGGCCGACCACGAGCTGGCCGCCTCGACCGTCGCAGCGCGAGCGGCGGCGTCCGTGCGGGCGGACCCCTACGCGGTGGTCTGCGCCGGGCTCGCGGTGGCCAGCGGCACGCTGCACGCCGGCGCGTCGCTCGACATCGAGGCGCTGCTGGCCGAGGCCCGGCGGCCGGAGCGAGGGGCCAGGGCGGTCGGCGAGCGCCTGCGGCGCGGCGAGCGCATCCGCGGCTTCGGCCACGCCGTCTACCAGACCGGCGACCCACGCGCCGCCTTCCTGCTGGAGCGCCTGCGGGAGGCGGCCGCAGCGGCGCCGGGCGGCGCGCCCGCCGAGCGGCTGGCGGTCGCCGAAGCGGTGCTCGAGGCCGCGGCGAACCGCCGGCTGGCCGCTCCGAACGTGGACTTCGCGCTGGCGACGCTGGCGAGCATGGCGGGCATGATCGCCGGCGCCGGCGAGGCGATCTTCGTGGTCGCCAGGTCGGCGGGATGGTTGGCGCACGCGCTGGAGGAGTATGAGCGTGGCAGGCCCATCAGGCCCCGCGCCTCGTATACCGGACCGGAGCCAGCACCCGAAGAGCAGGAGGACCGACGTGGTGACCGCAGCGATCAAGCTCCCGGCTGACCTCGAGCGCGTCGAGCTGGCCCGGGACCAGGCGGCGCTCTGGTGGCTCGGCCAGTCTGGCTTCGCCCTGCGCGCGCTGGGGACCACGCTGCTGCTGGACCCCTTCCTGGCGCGCAACCCCGAGCGCCTGCACCCGCCGGCGTTCGCGCCGGACCAGGGGAGCGGCGTCGCCGGGATCCTCTGCTCCCATGAGCACATCGACCACTTCGACGCCGAGAGCCTGCCCGGCCTGGCCGCCGCCTCGCCGGACGCGCTGATCGTGGTGCCGACCCCGCTGGTGCCGCGGGTGGCCGATCTCGGGATCGATCTGGACCGGGTGGTGGGCGCCCAGCCGGACGAGCCGTTCGAGCTCGGCGGCCTGACCATCCACCCGCTGCCCGCGCGCCACGGCGTCGACGTGGCCGACGCCTACACCTACGGCAAGGAGCTGTCGGACGGGCTGTACCGCTACCTCGGCTACCTGGTCGAGGCGGGCGGGCTGCGGCTGTACCACGCCGGCGACTCGCTGGTCGACGACGAGCTCCAGGACCGCCTCGCCAGGCTCGCGCCGCAGGTCGTGCTGTTGCCGACCAACGGTCGGGACCACTACCGGGAGGCGCAGAACCTGGTCGGCAACATGGACCACCGCGAGGCCGTCGGGCTGGCCGCCCGGGCCGGTGCCGGGCTGCTGGTGCCGATGCACTTCGACATGTTCGCCGCCAACCTCGGCGACCCCGCCCACGTGGTCGAGTTCGCCAGCCGCAGCGAGCCGGATCTGGCCGTGCTGCTGCCGGGACGGCGGCGCGCGTTCGTCTGCTCGGCGCAATAGCCGAGCTGACGCTACTTGGTGCGGACCAGCGCGGGGGTGGCCAGGCCGGCCAGGCTGGGCACCAGGCCGGTCCGCTCCGGCGGCCGGCGCCGCTGGCGCAGCGCCCGCGCGACCATCACCGTGGCGACCAGCGCGCCGGCCGAGCCAGCGGCCACCATCGCCAGCCGCGGGTCGGTCATCAGCGCGCGGCGCCGGTCGACCGCGGCGAGCGCGCGCTCGAGCGTGCCGGCGATCGGCTCGGCCTCGAGCCCGGCCATCGCGGCCAGCGCCTGCACCATCCGGTTGTAGGCGGCGGCCTCGGCGGCGCAGCGCGGGCAGGTGGCGACGTGCTCGGCGCGGATGCGCGCCTCCAGCGGGCTCAGCTCCTCGACCCGCGCGGGCAGCAGCGCGCGGACGTCGTGACAGCCCATCACGACCTCCGCCCCGACGCCCGTCGCCGTCCGGCCAGGGCGACCACCTGGCCGCCCTCCACCGCTTCCAGCTGTGCCTTGAGCCGCTCGCGCGCCCGGAACAGGCGCACCTTGACCGCCCCTGGCGTCAGCCCCATCGCCGTTGCCACCTCGTCGGTCGACTGTCCGTAGACGTCCCGCAGCACGAGGACCTGGCGCTGCCCCTCGGGCAGCGCGGCCACGAGCTGCTCGAGCCGGCGCGCGAGCGCGACCGCCTCGGCGCGCTCCGCCGGGTCGGGCGACGGGTCGCGGGTCTCGACCGGGACCACGGCGCCTTCCACCGCGATCCGTCGCGTCCGTCGCTTCAAGCTGCTCATGGCCACGTTCGTCGTCACCCGATTCAACCAGGTGGTGAAGGAAGCCTCGTGCCGGAAGCCACCGAGCTTGCGCACCACCCGCAGGTACACGTCCTGGGTCACGTCGGCGGCGTCGTCCGGGTTGCCGACCAGCCGGAGCGCGCAGGTGTACACGCTCCGGTGCGTCAGGCGCACCAGCTCTTCGAGCGCCCAGCGGTCCCCCGCCTGAGCGGCTTCGACGAGCTCCCGGTCGACCTCCACCTTCGGTCCCCTTGCTGCTGGTGAACCTTAGACCCCGAACCTGACGCCTGGGTTACCGGCGATCGACGCCGATCGTGCGCCCGAGGAGCCATCCGCGGCGCCACGACCCGTGGCGGCCGCCGGTGACCAGCGAGCTTCGTGCGCATTCAGGCGATCCTACCTCGCCGTAAGAACGCCGGTCATGTGTCTCACCGCTTCGCGAGATCGGTGCCGCGCGAAATTCGCCCGCACCGAGAGGGAGCCGAAATGGCGCGCACCGCGGCCACGTGACCGGCCTTCTACGCGGGTGTCCCCTGGTCGGGAGGATGGCGGTGGTAGCCGGTGAACCCGCGGGTGAGCAGGTCGGTGCGGCCCTTCCAGCGCTGGAGGAAGCGGTCGTAGTTCTTCCTGGAGGCTCGTTCGCGCTGCACCGGCTCGGTCTCGTGGTAGGCGCGGTGGCGGTGCCGCAGCGCCGGCACGGGCACCCGGACCGCGCGCAGCCTGCCGGGGCCGCCGTGCAGGTCGCGCACGGCAAAGGAGAAGTCGAGGTCGGCGTTGCGGTAGTAGCGGTGCTTGGGGTCGAGGGGCACCTGGGCCGCGAGCGCGCGCGGCAGCGCCAGCAGGTAGCCCTCGACCGCGTCGACCTCCGGCCCGTCGTCCGCCTCGAAGTCCAGCATCGAGTGGGAGATCACGCCCCAGCCGCCGGCCAGGCCCGTGCCGGGCTCGGCCAGCGCCACGAGCAGCGGAGCGAGCAGGTCCCCGTCGGCCTCGACGTGCGGGTCGAGCCAGACCAGCACCCGGCCGGTCGCCTGGCCCATGCCGAGGTTCATCGCCGCGCCGAAGCCGATCGGCGTCTCCAGGTGCAGCACCCGCACGCGGGGATCGCGCTCCGCCAGGTCCTCCAGCGCCTCGCCCACCTCCGCGCCGGCGCCGTCGTCCACCAGCACCACCTCGTAGTCGGTGGCGGCGCAGTGGGCCGCCAGCGAGGCGACCGCCCGGGCGACGTCCTCGGGCCAGCCGAGCACGTGGACCACGACCGAGACCTCGTGCTGGTCGGGCTCGTTCCAGCGCGGCTTCGCGGCCGCCGGGTCGACCGGAGCCCAGCGGGGCGCCTCGGTCAGCTCGGCGCCGGCGGCGGTGTCGCGGATCAGCCAGCCCGCCGCGCGCACCTCCTCGCGCAGCTGGTCGGCGCGGGCGAAGTCGCGGCGCTCGCGGGCGGCCTGGCGCTCGGAGACCAGCTCCAGGACGGAGGACGGCGGCGAGGCTCCGGTGCTCATCCCAGCTCCAGCTCCGCCTCCCCCTTGGACAGCACCCGGTTGCCGGCCTCGTCCTCGCCCCAGAAGCGCACCTTCACCCGGTCGCCGTCGACGTCGGCGACCTCGCCGGAGACCGTCAGGGTCTGGCCGGGCTGGATCATCGCGGAGAAGCGCACCCGCAGGCGCTTGATGGCCGCGGGGTCGTCCGCGAAGGCCGAGATCATCCGCGCCGCCACGCCCATCGAGAACATGCCGTGGGCGATCACGCCGGGCAGCCCGACCGACTTCGCCCACTCGTCGTTCCAGTGGATCGGGTTGAAGTCGCCCGAGGCGCCCGCGTACCTGATGAGGTCCGCGCGCTCGATGGTGTGGGCCACCTGGTCGAGCCGCTGGCCCGGGGTGATCTCCGCGGCGGCGGTCACGAGCCGTCTCCCGTCGGCGCGGAAGGCCCTCTGGCGATCAGTGTCATCACCGCGCTGCACACCGGCTCGCCCGCCTCGGTGATCACCCTGGTCTCGATCGCCAGCAGCTCATGGCGTCCGCGGGCCTGCACCGCCGCGATGCGGCCGGCGGCCAGCAGGCGGTCACCGGCGAAGATCGGCCGGTGGTAGGTGAACTCCTGCTCGCCGTGGACCACCCGCGAGTAGTCCAGGCCCAGCTCCGGGTCCTCGTAGACCTTCTGGCCGACCCTGCGGCTCAGCACCACCGGGAAGGTCGGCACCGCCGGGAGGTCGGGATGCCCGGCAGCGCGGGCCGCCTCCTCGTCGTGGTAGATCGGGTTGGTCTCGCCCACGGACTCGGCGAACTCGCGGAGCTTCTCCCGGCCGACCTCGTAGCGGAGGGGCGGGTACTCCTTTCCCAGCAGAGCCTGGTTCAGCGGCATGGATCGCTCGCTCTCGTCGACGGCGTCGGAGCAACGACGCTAGCCAACGCCGCCGGCCGCGGCAACCCGCCCCGGCCGCCTTGTGGAAAGAAAAAGCCCGGCGCGGCGGCCGGGCTCATTCGACTGACGTCAGCGCGTCTCGCGGTGGGCCGTGTGCCGGCCGCACCAGCGGCAATACTTCTTGAGCTCGATACGGTCGGGGTCGTTCCGCCGGTTCTTGACGGTGGTGTAGTTCCGGTGCTTGCAGACCGTACAGGCGAGCGTGATCTTGGGTCTGGTGTCGGTGGTCGCCATGGTGAAGTCCTTCCCTGAAGCCCCCGCTGTTGCTGATCAGGAGCCTACGCGAGTTTCAGCGCCGTGCGCAGACCCCGGCCGTGGATCGCGGCCGGGGTCTCGCCGGATCGTTCGTGGTCGTTCGTGATGGTGCTACTTGAGGATTTTGATGACGCGGCCGGCGCCGACGGTGCGCCCACCCTCCCGGATGGCAAACCGCAACCCCTCCGCCATGGCAATCGGGCTGATCAGCCGCACGGTCATCTCGGTGTTATCCCCCGGCATCGCCATCTCGG
>DASVXQ010000647.1:0-2865 GCA_036392615.1 Actinomycetes bacterium
AAGATCTACTTCTGCGACCCGCACTCACCCTGGCAACGACCCACCAACGAGAACACCAACGGGCTGCTCCGGGACTGTCAGATTTCCGGTGTAACTGGCCTGGCGCACTTGGTTGATGTTCAGTTGGTGGTGCTGGGGGTGATGCGGCCCTCGAAGGTGATGACGAAGGCGTTCAGCGCGGGCTTCCATCGCATCATCCAGCGTTTCCGGCCCTTGCCGGTGGGGTCTAGTGACCGGGTGACCAGGTAGAGGCACTTCAGCGCGGCCTGCTCGGTGGGGAAGTGCCCGCGTGCCTTGGTCGCGCGGCGGTAGCGGGCGTTCAAGCTCTCGATCGCGTTGGTCGAGCAGATCACTCGGCGGATCTCCGCGTCGTAGTCCAGGAACGGGACGAACTCGGTCCAGGCCGAGCGCCACAGCTTGATGATTGCCGGGTACTGCTGGCCCCAGGTGTCGGTGAACTCGTCGAACCGGGCGGCGGCGTCGGCCTCGTTCACTGCGGTGTAGATCGGGCGCAGGTCCCGGGCGATCGCGTCCCAGTCCCGCTTGGAGGCATACCGGAAGGTGTTGCGGATCAGGTGCAGGATGCAGGTCTGCACCACCGCGTAGTCCCAACTGGTGGTGATCGCCTCCGGCAGCCCCTTCAGGCCGTCGCAGACCACCATGCACACGTCCTCGACACCGCGGTTCTTGATCTCGGTGAGCACCGAGAGCCAGAACTTGGCGCCCTCGGAGCCATCGCCGGCCCACAGTCCCAGGATGTCGCGTTCGCCGTTCACGGTGACCCCGATGGCGACGTAGACGGGTCGGTTGACGACCTGCCCGTCGCGGATCTTGACCACGATGGCGTCGATGAACAGCACCGGGTAGACGCGGTCCAGTGGCCGGTTGCACCACTCGGTCATCTCCTCGATCACCTTGTCGGTGATCCGGCTGACGGTGTCCTTGCTGACCCGGGCGCCATAGACCTCGGCGAAGTGCGCGGCGACCTCCCCGGTGGTCAGCCCCCGGGCGGTCAGCGACAGCACGATGTCGTCGATGCCGTCCAGCCGGCGCTGCCGCTTCTTGACCAGTCCTGGCTCGAAGGTGCCCTCCCGGTCCCGCGGCACCTCGATGTCCACCGGCCCGACCTCGGTCTGCACCGTCTTGGTGCGGGTGCCGTTGCGGGAGTTCTCCCCGTTGCGGCCCGCCGGGTCGTGTCGGTCGTAGCCCAGGTGCTCGCTCATCTCCGACTCCAGCGCGGTCTCGAGCACGTTCTTGGTCAGCCCAGTCAGCATCCCGTCCGGGCCGACCAGGTTGGCTCCCTCCTCGCCGGCCTGCTCCACGAGCTGCTGTGCCAGGTGCTGCTGATCGATCTTCGGCATGGGCCCGATGGTGTCGTTCATGACCAGTCCTTCCCGCCAAACGCACAGGTTCGGCGTGTCAGGCCAGATCAGTTACACCGTTCGTCGGACAGACCCGAGTCCGGAGACTCGGTTTGGTGGTCAGCCTGCCTCGGCGAGGCGGGTTCGGTAACTGTAGTGGAGGTCTTCGACCTCGACCGGGGTGAGGTCGTCGATGGACTCGTGGGGCCGGTCGGTGTTGAACCAGTGCGCCCAGTGCAGGGTCTCGATCTCGACGTGCTCGCGGTCGGTCCAGGGCTGGTTGTCGATCAGTTCGCTCTTGAACAGGCCGATCTGGGACTCGGCCAGGGCGTTGTCGTAGGCGTCGCCGACGGTGCCGACCGAGGGGTCCACGCCGGCCTCGAGGAGCCGGTCGGTGAACGCGATCGAGGTGTACTGGGAGCCGGCGTCGGTGTGGTGCACCAGTCCGGACAGGTCGGTAACGCCGTCCTTTCTGCGGGTCCAGATCGCCTGCTCCAGGGCGTCGAGGACCAGCGGGGTGGTCATCGACGTGGCCGCCCGCCAGCCCAGGATCCGGCGGGAGAACACGTCAAACACGAAGGCCACATAGACCATCCCGGACCAGGTGGGCACGTAGGTGAAGTCCGCGCACCACAGCTGATTGGGCCGGGTCGCGAAGAACCCCCGGTCGACCAGGTCGGTCGGCCGGTCGGCCTTCTCATCCGCGACGGTGGTCCGCGGGGTCTTGGCCCGGGTGGTTCCGGCGATGCCCAGCTCCCGGAACAGCCGCTCCACGGTGCAGCGGGCCACCTGATGGCCCTGGCGGCGCAGCCGTAGCCACAGCTTGCGGGCACCGAACAGGGCCACGAACTTGTGCTCGCGTTCGGCCTGGATCAATCTCTTCAGCTCCTCATCCCGCAGCTCCCGGCGACTCGGTGGACGCTCGCGGGCCTCGTAGTAGGTGGACGGGGCGATCCCACAGTCGTGCTCGCGCAGCACCGCGCAGATCGGCTCGACCCCGAACCGGTCCTTGTGCTCGTCGATGAAGTCGACGACTACCTGTGTGGGCGGTCGAGCTCCGCCGCGAAAAAAGCCGACGCGGACTTCAAGATCTCATTGGCCCGCCGCAGCTCGGCGTTCTCCTTCTTCAACGCCTTCAGCTGCGCGGACTCCTCGCTGGTCACCCCAGGTCGCTGGCCGCCATCGATCTCGGCCCGCCGGACCCACTTGCGCAGCGTCTCCGGGGACCCGATGCCCAGCTTCAACGCGATCGCCCTGATCGCCTCGAACTCTGTGGGGTAGTCAGCCCTGGACTCGAGCACCAGGCCAACAGCCCGCTCCCGCAGCTCCTTGGGGTACTTCGAGGGACGTGCCATGAAACTTCATCCTTCCAACGAATGAAGTCCCCAGACATCCCGGGGCGGCTCATTTGTCCTGTTCCGGTGGACAATGAAGGGCGATGTCGGATCGGCCACGAGCGAGATGGTCTTGGTTCTTGGTCGCAGCGACGCACAGGACGCCTACA
>DASVXQ010000648.1:0-1610 GCA_036392615.1 Actinomycetes bacterium
TGGCGCCGGAGCGGGACACGATTCCTGGAGCGCGGCGACGTGTTGTTCGAAGGCGGTGCGCCCGGCAGGGGTGAGCCTGGCGGAGGTGCGGGGGCGCTTGCCGACGAACCCTTTGCGGATCTGCACGTAGCCAGCCTCCTCCGTGGTCGCGGCAACCGGTCGCAGCAGGTCCAGGCGCCCATGCTCGGCGATCGTGGCGGTCGTCAGGGTTCGTCGCCGCCCAACAGACCTCGCTGCGCGTGTTCCCGACCGAGCCGCTGACCAGCGACAACGATGCCGGCCCAGCCGGTCGACGGCCGCCGGCTGAATTCAGCGCGGTAGGGCGTCTCGTCGCCACGGCGACTGGTGGCGACCAGCTCGTGCGGGCCTGCGCATGGCCACGAGTCGCCGGAGGGGATGTGGGCGGCGGCCAAGCTGCCCGCCGGGCTGGCCCGCCTGTGCCTGGCGGCGGCCGGAGTGGTAGCGGCGAGGAGGCTTGACATCGTCATGACCGCAACCCAGGCTCGCGCTAGCCGTTCCTCGCACAGCCGCCGCCGTGACTTGGTCACGGCGAGGAAGGAGCCGGTCATGGCCGAGGACCTCAAAGCCGTCGCACGGCGGATCTTGGAGGAGATCATCCCCAACGGCGACGTCGCCGGCTTGCAGGCGGTGATGCATCCCGAGGTGGTCAACCATGAGCCCCCGGCCGGCGCGCCGCCGGGGCTGGACGGCATGATCCAGGCCGTGCGCTGGGTCAAGGGCGGGTTCTCCGAGCGGCGCTTTGAGATCCACCAGGTCATCGCCGAAGGCGACACCGTCGTCGTCCACTGCACCCTCCACGGACGCCACACCGGGGAGATCCTGGGGCTGGCCCCCACCAACCAGCCCTTCACCTTCCGCCAGGTCCACATCGTCCGCTTCCAGGACGGCAAGGTCATCGAGCACTGGGCGGTCCGCGACGACCTGGGCTTCCTGCGCCAGGTCGGCGCCCTCCCCAGCCAGCCGGGCCGCCCCGTCCCCGGAGGCGCATAGCCGCAACCGTGCGGCAGCGAGTGGGCGTTGCACGCGCAGCCGAGGTGGCAATGGGCCGTCAGTCCTGGAAGGACGATCCCGGGCTCGGCAACGACCGCGACGTCGCGGTCGTGTGGGCGGGTGCTGCAGGCGGTCGGAGGGGGAGGCATGGGTGAGGCAATCGGGCAATCCCTCCCACTGGCGATCGGTGTGGCGTTGAGCCCCCTGCCGATCATCGCGGTCGTGGTCCTGCTCACCTCCTCCAGAGCGCGTTTCCTCGGCCCTGTGTTCGTCCTCGGCTGGTTGCTTGGCCTGGTGGTGGTCGGCGCCATCGTGCTTGGGGTCGTTGGACCAAACGGTGCCGGCAGCACCGGTCCGCGAACCAGGTGGGTCAGCTGGGTGCTGATCGTGGTGGGTGTGCTGCTGCTGGTGGCCGCCGTGCGTCGCTTGCGTGGTCGCACCCGCCGTGGGGAGCAGGCCCCCCTGCCGGCGTGGATGGGAGCGATTGACCGGCTCAAGCCCGCAGGGGTGCTGGGAGGCGGCGTGGTGGCGGGTGGCGTGCGGCCCAAGAGCCTACTTCTTGCGGTCGGTGGGGCCGCCGCCATCGCCCAGACCGGGAT
>DASVXQ010000649.1:0-3534 GCA_036392615.1 Actinomycetes bacterium
TGGCCTCGCCACGGCCGCCGCGCTGGTGGTCGCCCTGTCCGGGGCCGGCGGCGCGGCCGCCGCCACGCCGGCCGGCACGGACGCGACCAGCCCGGACTTCGGCCCCAACGTGATCGTCTTCGACCCGGCCATGCCGGTCAGCCAGATCCGGGCGACCGCCGACGCGATCTACGCCCGGCAGGTCGACAACGAGATGGGCGCCGAGCGGTACGCCCTGCTGTTCAAGCCCGGGGTGTACGGCACGGACACCGATCCGCTCCAGATCAAGGTCGGCTACTACACCGAGGTCGCCGGCCTCGGCGCGTCGCCGGCGGACGTGGTGATCAATGGCAAGGTCGAGGTCTACAACCGCTGCCTGGCGGGCGGCGGCACCAGCAACTGCGTCGCGCTGGTCAACTTCTGGCGCACGCTGTCCAACCTGACGATCCAGGTCAACAGCCGGGGCCAGGACGGCTGCCGGTCGACCGCGAACTTCTGGGCCGTCTCCCAGGCGGTCTCCATGCGGCGGGTGATCGTCACCGGCAACACCCTGTCGCTGATGGACTACTGCACCGCCGGGCCGCAGTTCGCCAGCGGCGGCTTCATCGCCGACTCCAGGACCGGGCCGGTCATCAACGGCTCGCAGCAGCAGTGGCTGACGCGCAACAGCGAGATCGGCGGCTGGTCCAACGGCGTCTGGAACGCCGTCTTCTCAGGGGTCGAGGGCGCCCCCTCCGACGCCACCTTCCCCAACCCCCCGTACACCACGCTCGACGCCACCCCGGTGAGCCGCGAGAAGCCGTTCCTGTTCCTCGACGGCCAGGGCCGGTGGAACGTCCGCGTGCCCTCGGCGCAGACCTCCTCCAGGGGCCTCACCTGGCGGGACGGCCTGACCCCGGGCCGCACGATCCCGCTCAGCGAGTTCTTCGTCGCCAGGCCGACCGACTCGGTGCAGGAGATCGACGACCAGCTCGCGCACGGGCGCAACCTGCTGCTCACACCGGGCGTCTACGACGTCCCGCGGAGCATCGCCATCAAGCGGGCCGACACGGTCGTGCTCGGCCTCGGCCACGCGACCCTGACCGCGGTCGACGGCGCCGTGCCGCTCACCGTCGCCGACCAGCCGGGCGTGGTCGTCGCCGGCGTCACCATCGACGCCGGCCCGGTGAGCTCCCCGGTGCTGCTGCGCGTCGGGACCAGGAACCGCAACAACGGCTCCAGGAAGAGCGACCCGCTCGACCCGACGACCATCAGCGACGTGTACTTCCGCGTCGGCGGGCCGCACCTCGGCAAGGCCGACGTCAGCCTCGAGGTCGACAGCGACAACGTGCTGATCGACAACATCTGGGCGTGGCGGGCCGACCACGGCGTGCCCGGCTCGGTCGGCTGGGAGGTGAACACCGGCCGCAACGGCGTGGTCGTGAACGGCGACGACGTCACCGCGACCGGCCTGTTCGTCGAGCACTACCAGCAGTACAACGTGATCTGGAACGGCGAGCGCGGCCGCACGGTGTTCTTCCAGAACGAGCTGCCGTACGACCCGCCCAACCAGGCAGCCTGGCAACACGACGGGATCCTCGGCTGGGCCGCCTACAAGGTCGCCGACGACGTCCGGACCCACCAGCTCTCCGGCGGCGGGTCGTACGTCTTCACCAACGTCGACCCCACCATCCACGCGGCGCACGGGTTCGAGGTGCCGGTCACACCGGGCGTGCGGCTGCACCACGTCATGACGGTGAACCTCGGCGCCGGCACGATCGACCACGTGGTCAACGACACCGGCGCGCCGGTCGACAACAGCAACACCGGCCAGCCGAGCTTCGTCATGGACTTCCCGTGACGGCCGGGCGGGCGTGGCGCCGCGCCGCGTGACCCTGTCGCCGCTCCGCCCAGGCCCGCCACCGCTCCGCCGCTCGAAATCACCCGTTCTGGGTGATGACCCGGCGATCCTCGGGACGATCATCGCCGTGGAGGTCTCATCCGACCAGCACGGGAGCGTGTCGATGCCTGAGGGGCTCTCCCCGATCGAGGTCGGCAAGGAACTGAACAAGCACGCCAAGGAGGGGCACGAGGAGGCGGCGTCCACAGTCGCCCAACGGCATTCGCACGCGGTGCAGATCGGCGAGGCGGTGCTGCTCTCCCTGGTGACGATCGCGGCGGCCTGGTCCGGCTATGCGGCGGCGAAATGGGACACCGAGTCACGTTTCGAGATCGCACGGTCCGCGACGGTGCGGAACCTGGCCACGCGCGCCGACCTCAGCGCCCTGTCGACCCGCAACTTCGACTCGTCCACCTTCAACGCCTGGTTCATCGCGTTCACGCTGGACAACCCCCAGAAGCAGGCGATCGCCGAGCGGCGCTTCCGGCCGGAGTTCAAGGTCGCCTTCGACGCGTGGATGGCGACCGATCCGATGCACAACCCGCGCGCCGCCCCCGGGCCCACCTACATGCCCCAGTACAGGCTCGCCGACCAGGCCAGGGCCGATGCGCTCGACAGCGCGGCCGAAGCGGCAACGCGGGCGGGCGACCGTGCGGGCCGCGTGGGCGACGACCACATCCGGATCACGGTGTTCCTCGCCGCGATCCTGTTCCTGGTCGGCATCGGCAGCACCTTCAAGCTGTACACCATCCGGTTCACGCTCATCGTCATCGGCGCGGCGCTGCTGGTCCTCGCGACCGTGCTGCTCGTGCTCCAGCCCGGGCTGCCCGCCTGACGGCCGCGGAGCGGCGCCGGTGGACCGGTCGGGGCCGTGATCCTCAGGCGGGCCGGTCCGCCTCGGCCGGCGCCACCCGCACGGGGATGCCGTTGAGGACCGCGTTGCCCGAGAGCTCGTCGTAGCGTTCGTCGTCGGCGAGCAGGTTGGAGTTCACGCCCGGGTGCGCCCGCGCCACCGCCATGGCCACGCCGGGAAGGTCGTGCCCCCAGCCGTGGGGCAGGCTGACCACGCCCGCCACGATCGCGTCGCTGACCTCGACCGGCGCGACCAGCGCGCCGGCGCGCGAGGAGACGCGCGCCGCGCCGCCGTCCACCAGCCCGAGGCGCGCCGCATCGGTCGGGTTGACCTGGAGCGTGCAGCGCGCCCTGCCGCGCGCGAGCGTCTCGACGTTGTGCATCCAGGAGTTGTTGGACCGCAGGTGGCGCCGCCCGATGAGCAGCAGCGTCCCGTCATGCCGGCGGTCGCCGCCTGCGAGCGAGGCCCGCAGCCGCTCCACGTCCGCCAGCAGCGGTTCGGGGGCGAGCTCGACCATCCCCGACGGCGTCCGCAGCACCTCGGGGAGCCGCGGCGCCAGCGGCCCGAGGTCCACCCCGTGCGGCCGCTCGACGAGCGTGTCGAGCGTCAGGCGGTAGGGGCCGGCGCGGAGCATGAAGTCGAGCATCCGCTCCGGGCCGGTCCGGGGCGCCAGCTCGGCCAGCACGTCATTGGGGTGGCGACCGTAGAACGGGGACGACGGGTCGCCGGCCGCGCGGTCGATCAGCGCCCGGATCGCGGCCTCGTCGGCGAGGGCCGGGTCGGCGTCGCCGCCAAGACCCTGCGCGACCAGCGCGAGCTTGCA
>DASVXQ010000650.1:0-3053 GCA_036392615.1 Actinomycetes bacterium
GCCGCCGGAGGGGCGGGCGGAGCGGCCGCCGGCGAAGGCGCCGGCCAGCACCGCCAGCAGCACCAGCGCGCCACCGGCCACCCGGGCGGCCGGCAGCGCTCCTCGCAGCCGCTCGACCAGCAGGTCGCGGCGGCCCCGCCAGGTCGCCTGCGAGGGGTGCCCCAGGGCGACCAGCGGCGCGCTGCACTGCGGGCACGGGGAGCCCGGCCGCGACCCGCGCAGCTCGTCGCAGCGGGGGCACCAGGCCTGGCGTCGTTGCCCGACCATCATGGCGCTATCCCGGGACCACCCGCAGGTCGCGGGAGGTGCGGTTCAGCCGGCGCGCCCCGGGCTGGGCGGCCGGGGCGGCGCAGACCACGATGTCCTCGATCCGGGCGCCGAAGCGGCCGGGCAGGTAGATGCCCGGCTCGACCGAGAAGGCCATGCCCTCGACCAGCCGCTCGCGGTTGCCGGCGACGATGTAGGGGTCCTCGTGCTCCTCCAGGCCGATGCCGTGGCCGGTGCGATGGATGAAGTGCTCGCCGTGGCCGGCGGCGGCGATGATCCCGCGGCAGGCGGCGTCGACCTGCTCGGCCGGCACGCCGGGGACGGCCGCCTCGCAGCCGGCCGCCTGGGCGGTCTGGAGGGCCTGGTAGAGCTCGGCGAACCCGGGCGGCGGCTCATCCACCACCAGCGTGCGGGTGGTGTCCGAGCCGTAGCCGTCGAGCCGCCCGCCGATGTCGACCACCACCGGGTCGCCCGGCCGGATCACCCGGTCGCCGGGCAGGTGGTGCGGGCTGGCGCTGTTCGGCCCGGCCCCGACGATTACGAACAGCGTCTCGTCGTGCTCCGCGCGGATGGCGGCGTCGATCTCGCGGGCCAGCTCGCGCTCGCTCCTGCCGGACCAGCGCAGCTCTCCGAGCCCGTCGACCACCCGGTCGATCGCCGCGGCCACGCGGGCCAGCGCCTCGACCTCGTCGGGGTCCTTGACGCTGCGCAGCGGCCGGGTGACCGCCGAGGCGGTGGTGAACCTGGCCGAGGGCAGCGCGGCCTGGAGCCGCAGCAGGAAGGCGCTCCAGAGCTGGTCGCCGACCGCCAGCGGCCCGGCTTCCGCGCCGGCGGCGCGCAGCGCGTCGCGCACCAGCGCGACCGGGTCGTCGGTCTCCTGCCAGGCGAGCACCTCGACCTCGAGGTCGCCGAGATGCTCCAGCGCCAGCGGCGCCTCCAGCGCGGGCACCACCAGCCGGGCGTCGCCGTCGGCGGGCAGCACCAGCATGGTCAGGCGCTCCAGCCCGGGCGGCAGGTAGCCGGTCAGCCAGCGGAAGTCCGCCGAGGGCCCCACCAGCACGGCCTCCACGCCCCGATCGGCCATCGCTTTGCGGGCGCGCGCCAGTCGCTCCGCGCGTGGGCTCGTGCTCATTGCCAGATCGTACCCTTCCAGCCCGCTTCAGCGGGCCGGAAGGGTCAAATAGGATGCTCTTCCAGGACGCCGCCCAGCCCGCTTCAGCGGGCTGGGCGGGCCAAATAGGATGCTCTTCCCAGGGCGAAGCCCTTCCACTTTGGGGGGAATGCGGGGGGCCTGGGCCCCCCGCACTCATACTTTGATCCGCAGCGCGCCGGGGAGCACCTCGACGGTCAGCGGCGGCTCGCCGGGCACGCGGCAGCCGTCCAGGGCGATCGCCAGCGGCTCGGCGGTGGCGACCTCGACCAGCTTGGACTGGTACTCGCGGATGGTCGGGTGCGGGAGGTGGAGCCCGTAGTACAGGTCCTTGGAGCGGGAGTAGATGGTCAGCGGCTGCCCCTCGAAGGCGATCACCGACATGCGCCCGTCGTCGGGCAGCGCCCGCGGGGCGACCTTCATCCGGTGCATGGTGAACTGCCCGTTGGCCACCACCAGCCCGGCCAGGCGGAAGTCGACCGCGCCGCGCTCCAGCGCGAGCCGCGCCGGGGTGGAGCGGGTCGCGACCAGGCCGCCCAGCGCCGCCGCGAAGCCGCCGGCCCGACCCGCCCAGGCGGCCCGCGGCAGGCGGCTGGAGACCTCGGCCGGGTAGCCGAGCTCGGCGCAGTTGCCGAACACCCCCACCCGCTCGCCGCCGCCGGGGCCACGCCAGCGCGCCACCCCTGCGTCGGCCACGAACACGGTCGCGCCCAGCAGGTGCCGCGCGGCCCGCTCGACGTCGTCCGGCAACCCGAAGGTGGCCGCCAGGTTCTGGCGGCCGAGCCCGACCAGGCCGAGCACGGCGTCCGGGTGGCGCGGGCCGTCCGGGCCGACCAGTGCCGCCACCAGGGCATGGGCGATGCGGTCGTCGCCGACGGCGACCAGCAGGCGGGCGCCGCGCTCCAGCGCCCGCTCGGCGATCCGCAGCGCGTCGCCGGCCGGCCTGGCCACGGCGGCCTCGGCCACCACCCCGGCGTGCGCCAGCGCCCTGCGCAGCTCGGTGAGGTCGCGGCGGGCGCTGGCGGCGTCGCCGATCAGGTACGGCGCGCCGTAGGGCAACTGGGTCCGCCCGCCTGGCGGGCGGCGCTCGGTGGTGGTCACGGACGGGCTCCTGGAGGCTCACGGGCGTTCGGTGGAAGCAGTGTAGTTGCAGCCCAGCGCCGCAGGGTCCATGGTCGGGCCATGCCCTCCGTCCGCACGCGCCTCCCGGCGCTCCAGCGCCTCGCCCGCGTCCCGGTCGTCACGCTGGTCCTGATCGTGGTGATCTCAACCGTCAGCGCGATCGGCTACGGCCATCCCGGGGTCTTCGAGGCGCTGGAGCGCCAGCGCGGCGCGGTCGCCGACGGCCAGGTGTGGCGGCTGCTGACGCCGCTGCTGGTGCAGACCGACGGCTGGAAGGCGCTGCTGGCGGTCATGTGGCTGCTGCTGATCGTCGGGCTGGTGGCCGAGCCGCTGTTCGGCCACGCCCGCTTCCTCGCCCTGTTCCTGCTGGCCGGCATGGTCGGCCACAGCGTGGGGATCGTCTGGCAGCCGGGCGCCGGCGGCGCCTCGGTGGGCGCGCTCGGCCCGGCGGGGGCGCTGGCCGCGCTGCTGCTGCGGCCGCCGGGCCTGGGCGATCCCACGGGCAGGCGGGTCC
>DASVXQ010000651.1:0-1953 GCA_036392615.1 Actinomycetes bacterium
TGGATGGTGGGGTTGCGGTAGTGCCAGCCCATGTCGGGGATCATGCGGGTGATGATCTGGTAGCCGGCGGCCTTGGCGGCATGCAGGTTGGTGGCGTACCTGGCGGTCGCCAGCCGCGCCACCGCCAGCTGGCCGGCCAGCAGGTCACCACCGCTGCTGGTCGCCGACATGGCGGCCATGTGGTCGGCGTGCTCGTACGCGTCCGCCTGCTTGGACGCCGCCGCCGGGTGGGTGGGACCGGCGGCGGCGTCGCGGACGGCCCAAGCGGTCGCCATGAGCAGCGCCGCGCTGAGCGTGACGATGATGATCCGTCGCATCGCGCCTCCTCCTCGGTGCGGTCAGGCGCCGCGCGCGCTCATCGTCGGTCCCCCTGACCCATGCGATGTCCACTCCGGACGCTATGGCTAAGGGGTCCACCCGGTCGTCGGGTGAACCCCTTAGGTCGCCGGCATGGAGTGCCCTAACTTCGGGCGCTCCTCCGCATCGCGGGTCAGTCGCTGGACGGAAGGATGTTCTGGTTGAGCCGGAACAGGTTGGTGGGGTCGTAGCGGTCCTTCGCGGCGACCAGGCGGGCGTAGATGTCGGGCGGGTACGACGCCCGCACCTTGTCCTCCGCCGCCTCCGAGGTGAAGTTGACGTAGGCGCCGCCGCTGCTCCACGGCTCCATCGCCCGGTGGGTCTCGCGGGCCCAGCCGGCATGCTGGTCGAAGCCGTCCCGCTCGGGCGAGCGGGCGATGATGTTGAGCACGTACGAAATGTCGCGGTGGGCGAAGGCGGTGGCGTCCGCCGGGACCCGGCCGAAGGCGCCGCCGGCGTGGTGCAGGTGCAGCTCGCGGACCGGCGCCTGCCCGGCGGCGTGGCGCGCCAGCAGGGTGTCGATGGCCTCGTCGTCGAGGCGCTCCAGCATCGCCGCGGTGAAGTAGTTCTGCGCGCCCGCCCCCCACAGCGGGTCGAGCAGGCTCTGGATGGCGGTGTAGGGCATCGGGCCCATCAGGTCGGCGAGCGGCTCGGCCAGGTCGCGCATCGGCTGCGCGGCCTTGGCGCCTTCCTCGGTGGAGCCGGCGTAGACGCCCACCAGGCCGATGATCATCTTGCCGTGCACCGACTCGGGCAGGAACGGCACCGGCGGCGCGACCAGGATGTTGGCCAGCGTGGTGAGCTCGTCGGGCATGCTCGCCGTCAGGTCGCGCCAGCCCCGCAGCACCTGCCCGGCGGACTCGCCGGCGTAGAACACCGGGCCGGCGAAGACCATCGGGCCGACCGGGTGCAGGCGGAACTCCAGCGAGGTCACCACGCCGAAGTTGCCGCCGCCGCCGCGCAGCGCCCAGTACAGGTCGGGGTGCTCCCGCTCGCTGGCGGTGAGCAGCTTGCCGTCGGCCGTGACGACGTCGGCCGAGAGCAGGTTGTCGCTGGTCAGGCCGTACTTGCGCAGCAGCCAGCCGAACCCGCCGCCGAGCGTGAACCCGGCGATGCCAGTGGTCGACACCAGCCCGCCGGTGACCGCCAGGCCGAACGCCTGGGTCTCGTGGTCGAACGACGACCAGGTGAGCCCCGGCTCGGCGACCGCGCGCCGGCCAGCCGGGTCGACCCGTATGCCCCGCATCGGCGACAGGTCGATGACCACCCCGCCATCGACGGTGGAGAACCCGGCGATGCTGTGCCTGCCGCCGCGGACCGCCACCGGCAGCCCCTCGCTACGGGCGAACTCGACCGCCCGGATGACGTCGGCGGTGCCGGCGCAGCGGATGATCAGCGCCGGGTGCTTGTCGTGGGCGGCGTTCCAGATCGCGCGGGCGTCGTCGTAGTCGGGGTCGGCCGGCCGCACCAGCTGCCCCCGCAGGTTGCCTTCCAGTTCGCCGAGGGTGGCCTCGCCGATGACGTCGCGAGCGCCGACCGTGACGGCCATGGCTGTCTCCTCCTGCTCGATGTGATGGATCGCCGCGACGGTAGCCG
>DASVXQ010000652.1:0-3218 GCA_036392615.1 Actinomycetes bacterium
GGCGGGTCATGCCCGCCTGGGCCAGGGTGAAGGAGGTCACCACCCCGATGGCGTACAGCGGGATCAGCCGGTGCACGTCGGCCTGGAAGGCGATCACCAGGAAGATGGCGGCGCCGGACAGCACCAGGATGCCGTTGGAGTAGACCAGCCGGTGCCCGCGCTTGCGCAGCTGCCTGGGCAGCAGCGCGTCGTCGGCGGCGAAGTAGGCCAGCACCGGGAAGCCGTTGAAGGCCGTGTTGGCGGCCAGCACCAGGATGGCCAGCGTGGCGACCTGCACGAACACGAAGATCACCTCGCCGATCCCCGGCCCGAGGATGTGCCTGGCGATCTGCGCGACCAGCGTCGGGTTGCCGTCCGCGTAGGGCCGCACGTCGAACTGGTGGGCCAGGAAGGTGATGCTGAGGAACAGGAAGGCCATGATCATGGCCATCACCAGCAGCGTCCGCTGGGCGTTGCGGGCCTCGGGCTTCCTGAAGGCCGGCACGCCGTCGGCGATCGCCTCCACGCCGGTCAGCGCGGTGGTCCCGGCCGAGAAGGCGTGCAGCAGCAGGAACAGGGTGACCGCGGCCACCACCCCGCCCTCCGGGCCGACCAGGCCCACCGAGGACGCCCGGTCGTAGGTGATCGGGCCGAGGTGACCGAAGGCCACCTTCCAGAAGCCGTAGAGCAGCACCCCGCCGAGGCTGAAGATGTAGAGGTAGGTGGGGATCGCGAAGATCTTGCCCGCCTCGCGGATGCCGCGCAGGTTGCCCCACATCAGCAGCACGATGAACGCCACCGACAGCTCGACCCGGAAGTTCCCGATCGGCTCGACCGCGGAGGCGAGCGCGGCGGTCCCGGCCGAGACGCTGACCGCCACGGTCAGCACGTAGTCGATCAGCAACGCGGCGCCGCAGATCTTGGCGGCCAGCGGGCCGAGGTTGTCGCGGGCCACCATGTAGGCGCCGCCGCCGCGCGGGTAGGCGCGGATCACCTGGCGGTACGACACCACCAGGATCAGCAGCAGCAGCGCGATGCCGCCGGCCAGCGGCAGCGCCATGGCGGTGCCGGCGGCGCCCGCCAGCACCAGGACGAGCAGCATCTCCTCGGTCGCGTAGGCGGTCGACGAGATCGGGTCCGAGGAGAACACCGCCAGGGCGATCCGCTTGGAGATGCGCTCGTGCACCAGCTGGGCGGTGCGCAGCGGCGGTCCGAGCAGCAGCCGCTTGGCCCGGTAGCCGAGCGCCTCGTACCTGGTCGGGGTGGGCTGCTGGTCCGCCACGCGGAGATCGGGCCGCGTCTGGGGCGGGAACGGCACCTGCGAGCTCATGGTTCCCGCTCACTCCTTGGATCCGCCGTAGCGGCTGGGGAAGCCGCGCTATCCCGCAGGGTACCGCGGACCCGGCGCAACCGGCGCGGGGACCGCCGGAAGTCGCGCTGGCGGCCGGCCGGCCCGCCGAGGTTCGATACCGCCCGGCGGGGTCGCCGGGGGAGGGAACCGATCCGCGCGCGCCGGTGTACCCAGTCACGAGCACACAGTGGAGGGCCGTCCACTGGACCAGGAGGACAACCAGCTCGTCGAACGGGCGCGAGGGGGAGACGTGCGTGCCTATGAGTCCCTCGTGCGCCGCTACCAGGACCTCGCGTACCGGACGGCCTGGCTGATCACGGGCAGTCCGGCCGACGCCGAGGACGCCGCCCAGGAGGGCCTGGTGAAGGCCTGGCATGCGCTCGACCGCTTCCGCTCCGACGCCCCGTTCCGCCCCTGGCTGCTGGCCATCGTCGCCAACGAGGCGCGCAACCGGCGCCGCTCCGGCCGACGCCAGGACGACCTCGCGCTGCGGGTCGCCGGGGCCCGCCCCTCGGGAGACGCGGCCCCGTCTCCCGAGGCGGCGGCGCTGGCCGACGAGCGCCGCCGCGACCTGCTGGCCGCGGTCGCCGCCATGCCGGAGCGGGACCGCATGGTGATCGCCGCCCGCTTCTTCCTGGAGCTGTCGGAGCGCGAGACCGCCGAGGTGCTCGGCTGCCGGCCGGGCACGGTGAAGTCGCGCGTCTCCCGGGCGCTGGCGCGCCTGCGCCTGACCCTGGACGCCGATGCGCAACGCCGCCCGCTCACCACCAGCGGAGGCGGCGATGGCTGACCTCCGCCAGCGGGAGCTGGAGCGCGCGCTGGTCGATCTCGGCGCGCACCTGGAGCACCCGCCCACCCCGCCGATCGCCGAGGCGGTCCTCGCCAGGATCACCGCGCCGGACGCCGGCCGCGCGCGGGCGCCGCGGTCGCCGGCGTGGCTGCCGCGCCCGGGCTGGCGCCGGGTGGCGGTGGCCGCGCTGGCGCTGGTGGTGCTGGCCGTGGTGGTCGTGGTGGCGACCCCGGGCGCCAGGGAGGCGGTCGCCCGCCGGTTGGGCCTGCCCGGCGTGGCGATCCATCTCGGCGGCCCGGCACCGACCACGCCGACCCCGAGCGCGCCCACCGTGCCGGGCGGGCCAGGCGCCAACCTCGACCTCGGCCGGCGGGTTACGCTGGCCCAGGCCCGCAGTGGAGTGTCCTTCAAGCTGCTGGTCCCCGGCGCGCCCGGCCTCCAGCGGCCCGACGCGGTCTACCTCAGCCAGGGCGTGCCCGGCGGGCGGGTGGACATGCTCTGGCGGCCGCGGGCCGGGCTGCCGGCCTCGCCGTTCACCAACGCCGGGCTGCTGCTGACCGAGTTCCGCGCCGACCCGCTGGTCGACAAGATCGCCAAGGGCGCCGGCAACGTGACCGCGGTGGAGGTCGGCGGCACCACCGGCTACTGGTTCGCCGGCGCGCCGCACTCGTTCGTCTACACCGACAGCAGCGGCGACATCCGCGAGGAGACCACCCGGCTGGCCGGCAACACCCTGCTGTGGACCAACGGCAAGCTCACCCTCCGCCTGGAAGGACAGATCTCCCAGCGCGACGCCATCCGCATCGCCGAATCCGTGCGCTGAGCCACCCTCAGTCCTCGATGCCGAGGTCGAGGTGGGGGCGGTGGACGGTGGACCAGGCGCGGGCGGCGGCGGCTCGTTCCCACAGGGTGGCGAGCTGGCCGGCGACCATCGCCGGGTTGGTGGAGCCGGGGGTGACCTTGGCGGTGAGGCTGCCGTCGACGTCGAGCACGGCGAGGTCGACCTCGGCCAGGGCGGGATGGATCCCGGCCAGCTCGCGGCCGTCGAGGTCGGCCAGGCGGGCGCCGCGGCCGGCCGCCAGGCGCACCGCGGCGCCG
>DASVXQ010000653.1:0-13616 GCA_036392615.1 Actinomycetes bacterium
CGTGCAGTGGCGCGGCCTCGCCGGCCGGCCGGGTGGTCCTCCCGGCGGCCTCGGTGGCGGCCGCCAGGCGGCGAGCGGCGGCGGTGGCGTCGGCGACCAGGGCGCACATCGCGTCGGCGCCCCGCTCCGGGCCGGTGAGCACCGGCACCGCGCCGGCCTCGACGGTCCCGCGCAGCCGGTCGATCTCGTCGCGCGGGCCGCCGGTGACCAGCAGCAGGGGGGTGGCGGGGTTGGCCTTCGCCGGGCCGAGCAGGTCGGCCGGGTCCAGCGCGCCGGGCTCGTGCAGCGCGTAGACCAGCGCGGCGTCGACGCCCGGGTCGCGCTGGACGGTGGCGACCACCTCGCCGAAGCGCTCGTCGGGGCGGGCGGTGTCGACCGGGTTGCGCTGGTAGGTCATGGGCGGCAGCAGCTCGCCGAGGCGGGCGCGAGTGGCCTCGCCGAGCTCCGGCACGCGCACGCCGCGGGCGCGCAGCCGGTCGGTCACCAGCAGCCCAGGGCCGGCCTGGGCGGTGACCACGCCAACCCCGGCGGAGGCCACCGGCGCCAGGCGGACCAGCCGCAGCGCCCGCGCCGCGTCCAGCAACTCGGTGGTGTCGTCCACCACCACCGCGCCGGCCTGGCGCAGGGCCGCGCGGACGAGCCGCCAGTTGGTGGCCAGCGTGCCGGTGTGCGAGCGGGCGAAGTCGCCCACGTCGGCCTCGCCGAGCGCCAGCGCGATCACCGGCTTGGCCTCCGCGGCCCGCGCCACCGCCTCGACCAGCCGGCGGCCGTCCCTGGCGCCCTCCAGGTGGAGCGCGATCACGCCGGTCGCGGGGTCGGCGGCGAGCCAGTCGAGCAGCTCGGCGTGGTCGACGTCGGCGGCGTTGCCGAGCCCGATCGCCAGCCGCACGCCCAGCCCCTCGCTGGCCGCGGCCATGGCGACCGCCAGATTGACGCCGCCGCTCTGCGCCACGATCGCGAGCCGGCCGGGCGGGATCGCGCGCACGCTCGACACGAAGGTCGCCAGCACCCCGTCGGCCGGGTTGACCAGCCCCGAGGTGTTCGGGCCGAGCAGCCGCATGCCGGCGCCGGCGGCCGCGCGCGCCGCGCTGGCCTGCAGCTCCGCCCCTTCCGGGCCGGACTCGGCGAAGCCGCCGGCGCAGACGATCGCCGCCCGCGCGCCGGCGGCGGCGCACTGGTCGACCACCTCCGGCACGGCCGGGGCGGGCACGATCAGCACCGCCAGGTCGACCGGCTCGGGCAGGTCGCCGACCGAGGGCCAGGCGCGCCGGCCGAGGATCTCGCCGCCGGCCCGGTTGATCGGGTAGAGCCGCCCAGCGAACCCGTCGAGCGCCCGCATCAGCTGGTGGCCGGCCTTGCCCGGCGAGCTGGAGGCGCCCACCACCGCGATGCTCGCCGGCCGGATGAGCGCGTCGAGCGATCCCTCGGGGCCCGCCGCCATGCCCACCTCCCTCCGCTCGGACCGTCTCCCGGTCGAAACGATAGCGAGCGCCGGTCGCCTGCCGTACCGTTCGCGCGCGACCGCCTCGGGAGGAGCCCATGACCGCTGAGGATCCCGGGAGGCACCTCACCTCCCGGAGCAGGCTGGAGACCTTCTCCGACGGCGTGATCGCCATCGCGATCACGCTGACGGTGCTGTCGATCGACTTCCCCCATGGGCTCCCGCAGTCGCGGGTCGCCGCCGCGATCTACCACCTCATTCCGGACGTGCTCACCTACCTGCTGAGCTTCGCGGTCATCGGGCTGTTCTGGATGAGCCACCACTTCGCGCTGGACCGCATCGAGCGGGTCGACCGGCGCCTGATCCTGCTGAACCTCGCCTTCCTGGCGTCGATATCGCTGATGCCGCTGGTGACCGGGCTGCTGAACGAGTACGGCAACAGCCCGGCGGTGATGACCTACGCGACCGTGATGACGCTCGTCTCGCTGAGCGTGCTGGCGATGTGGCTGCACGCCGAGCGCGCCGGCCTGGTCTCCGACCGGGCCGGTCCGGCGGAGCGCCGCGAGCGCACCTGGCGCCTGGCCACCATCGCCGCGGTCTTCGCCGCGTCGGTCCTGCTGGCGATCGTCTCGCCGTCCGGCGCCGAGTACCTGTGGCTCCTGATCCTGCTGCGCCCGGGTATCGTCAGGCTGCTGCGCCGGGTGCGCCGGCAACGGAGTTGAGGATGCCGGCGGCGCGCCCGGTCCTCAGCGGCCGCCGGCATCTGGTCCCTTGGTCAGCGGGGCCCCGTCCTGGGGTGGCCTACGGGTAGCCGTACCCGCCACCGCGCGAGGCGGTGGTGGCCGGCGCGCCGGTGCTGCCGCCGCCGGTCACGTCGACCTGCTCGCTGGCGGTGGTGCTGGTCTCGGTGTGGTTCGGCTGCGCGAGCACCACCTTGAGGGTGTGCTGCCCGGCGGGAACCTTCACCTCGCCGCTGGTCGAGTAGATGATGGTGTAGTCCGCCGACTGGTCGACATAGACATGAAGATGCATGTCGCCAGTCTCCGGCTTGCCGATCTTGGTGCCCTGCACGTTGAAGCTGAGCTTGACGGGGCTGGTGACGCTGGCGCCGGAGGCGGGGCTGGCGAAGGCGACCGTGGCGCCCCCGTTGCCGTCGCCGCCGGCGGCGGCGCCGCTGGAGTAGCCGCCGCTGGCGCAGCCGGCGACGACCAGGCCGATGGCCGCCAGCAGCACCGGGAGCAGGGTTCGGGCGCGTGGCATCGTCGATCTCCTCATGAAGCGTGCGGTCGGTCCGTTCAGGTCGGGCATCGGGTCCGCGCTTGGCCGTCATGTGGCCAACCCCGGCTCAGCCGCGCCGATTCCCCGCAACGCTCGGGCCGGCCGCGCCGGCGGGCAGCGATGCCCCCGCCGCGAGCAGGCGCGCTTCCCGCCCCGGCAGCGAGTCCTCGTACAGCAGGCCGATGCCGGTGTTGAACACCGCCACGGTCTGGTCCCGGCCGATCCAGCCGTCCTGGCGGAGCCGCGCCGCGGCGGCCAGCGCGGCCGCGCCCTCGGGGCAGACCACCAGGCCCTCGGCGGCGCCGGCCAGCTCCATGGTCGCGGCGATGGTCTCGTCGCTGACCGCCACGGCGGTGCCCGACGACTCGCGCAGCGCCCGCAGGATCAGGAGGTCGCCCAGGGGCTTGGGCACGCGGATCCCCGCCGCGAAGGTGGCCGGGTCCGCCCATGCCTCGGTGCGCTCGGCGTGCCGCTCGAAGGCGCGCACCACCGGCGCGCAGCCGGCCGCCTGCGCGGCGACGAAGCGCGGTCCCGGCGAGTCCGGCGGCAGCCAGCCGAGCGCCCGCAGCTCCTGGAAGCCCTTCCACATCCCGATCAGCCCGACGCCGCCGCCGGTCGGGTAGACGATCACCTCGGGCAGGCGCCAGCCGAGCTGGTCGACCAGCTCGAAGCCCATGGTCTTCTTGCCCTCGATCCGGTAGGGCTCCTTCAGCGTCGAGGCGTCGTACCAGCCGTAGCGCTCGCAGCCTTCCCTGACCACCGCGCCGGCGTCCGCGATCGAGCCGGGCACCAGGTAGACCCGCGCGCCGCAGGTGGCCGTCTCGCGGCGGATGACGCTCGGGGTGGTCTCGGGCATGACCACCACGACCTCGAGGCCGGCCCGCGCGCCGTAGGCCGCCCAGGCCGCGCCGGCGTTGCCCGCGGTCGGCAGCGCCAGCGTCCGCGCGCCGAGCTCGACCGCGCGGCTCACGCCGACCGCCGCGCCGCGTGCCTTGAAGGTCCCGGTCGGCAGCGCCCCCTCGTCCTTCACCAGCAGGCCGTCCAGGCCGAGGCGACCGGCGAGCCGGGGGACCCGCAGCAGCGGGGTGGCCGGCTCGCCGAGCGACACCGCCTTCCCGGGCTCCCGCAGCGGCAGCAGCTCCTGGTAGCGCCACATGCCGGCCGGCCGCCGCACCAGCTCGGCGCGCGAGACGGCGCGGCCGATCCCGTCGAGGTGGTAGCGGGCCAGCAGCGGGTGCTCGCAGGCGGGGCAGAGCTGCCAGGGGCGCTCGGGCTCCAGCCGCTGGCCGCAGGCCGAGCACTCGAGGTGCGTCAGGGAGGACATGGCCTGGTTTGTACCGCGCCGGGCGCGGGGTCGCCACCGATGCGCGGGTCGCCCGCTGTGCGATAGGTTCGGCCCATGAGCCAGCCGACCATCGAGGAGCCGCAGGACGACGGCGAGCGCGTCTCCGCCGCCGGCGAGCGGGTCATCCTGGAGACGTTCCTGGACATGTACCGCGAGATCGTCAAGGCGAAGGTCCGCGGACTGTCCGAGGAGGACGCCGTGCGGCGGCTGGTGCCGTCGGCGACCACGCTGGCCGGGATCGTCAAGCACCTCCGCTGGGTCGAGCTGAACTGGTTCCAGCGCGTGCTGGCCGGGCGTCCGGCGGAGGACTTCCCGCCGCCGCCGTGGACCGACGAGGACCCCGACGGCGACTTCCGGCTGGAGCCCGGGGAGACCGTCGAGCAGGTGATCGCCGAGTACGAGGCGGAGTGCGAGCGCTCGCGGGCCACCGCCGCCGGCCACTCGCTGGACGACCTCGGCACCCACCGCCGCATGGGGCCGACCTCGCTGCGCTGGATCTACGTCCACATGATCGAGGAGACCGCGCGCCACGCCGGCCACGCCGACATCCTCCGCGAGCAGATCGACGGCACCACCGGCGACTGACAAGTTCCCGGCCTCCGCGGCAATCGGGCAGCTTCGGACGAGCCATGGCGAAGGTGAGCGGGAGGTCCGTGGGACCGCCGGGCCGCAGGCGCCGCCTGCCGATCGGGTTCCAGGCCATCCGCGGCGAGTTCGCGACCTTCGGGGCCGGCGACCGGCACGGTGCGATCGCGGCGTCGATCGGGCCGGACCGGGAGCTGCGCAAGGCCTACGAGACCTTGCTTGCCAGGGCGCAGGACCAGAGCGCGAGCTCGATCCGGTCGGCCAGGGACTCGGTGGCTGTGGCGCTCTCCCGCTCGGTGTGGACCATGCTCGCCTGTCTGCTGGTCGCGCTGGCGATCGGCGCCGCCGTGTCGTTCTGGCTGGCGCGCTCGATCGCGCTGCCGGTGCACCGGCTGGCGGCCCGCTTCAGCGACGCGCCGTTCTAACGCCGACCGGAAGCGGCGACGCCCGGCCGCGCGCCGTGCCGCGCGCTTCCTTCCGACCCCTTGACATCCCGATACCAGCGGGATCAGGATACCGACGGTATCCAATACCGGAGGTATCCGAATGCGGGAGCGGTTGAGCAGGCAGGACCGCAAGGAGCGGACCCGGTCGGACCTGGTGGCCGCGGCGCGGGAGGTGTTCCTGCGGCGGGGGTTCCACGGGGCGTCGCTCGAGGAGATCAGCGAGCGGGCCGGCTACACCAAGGGAGCGGTCTACTCCAACTTCGCCGGCAAGAACGAGCTCTTCCTGGCCGTGCTCGACGCCCACGCGGCCGGCAGGGCGCGCGCCTACGCCGAGGCGGTGGCCGGCGCCGCCAGCATGGAGGCGGCGCTGCGGACCCTCTCCCGCGAGATGACCACCGGGACCGGCGCCGACCCCCGCTGGGTGCCGGTGCTGATCGAGTTCTGGACCCACGCCTCCCGTCACGAGGAGCTGCGCGCCAAGGTCTCCGAGCGCCACGAGCGCAACCTCGAGGGGATCGCCGCGCTGCTCGAGCGCCTGGCCGGCGAGCACGGCGCCGGCTTCCGCATCCCGGCCCGCGAGGTCGCGCGTGGCCACGCCGCGCAGCGCAACGGCATGGAGCTGGAGCGCCTGCTCGACCCGGGCGCCGCCCACCCCGACGTGATGGAGGAGTTGACCACCGGCTTCGTCCTCGGCCTGACCGTCCCAGCCGCCGGCGGCGCCGACCGCCCGCGGGCAGGCGCCCGCGCCGAGTCGAGGAGCGCATGATGCCCGCCGCGACCGCCTCCCCGCCGAGCCAGCTCGAGCGCGGGCGCGCGCTGCTGGCGGAGCTGCTGGCGCACGACGCCTGGACCCGCGAGCGGCTGCTGGCGCACCAGCGGGCCCGCCTGCGCGCGCTGCTGGAGCACGCCGTCACCAGCTCGCCCTGGTACCGCCGCACGCTCGGCCCCAACGCGCCGGAGGCGCCGCTGGCCGAGCTGCCGACGCTCTCCAAGGCGACCCTGATGGAGCGCTTCGACGAGGTCGTCTGCGACCCGCGGCTGCGCCTGGCCGGCCTCCAGGCACACCTGGAGGCCGGCTCCGCCACGCCGTTCCTGGGGGAGTACCGGGTGGCGAGCACCTCGGGCAGCACCGGACTGCGGGGCGTGTTCGCCTTCACCCATCGCGAGTTCGCCCACTGGACCGCCGCGTGTCTGCGGGCCATGGTCCGCGCCGGCGGCGGCCCGGGGGTCCGCCTGCTGGCGATCGGCGCGCCCAGCCCCGCGGCGGTCACCAGGCAGCTGTTCGCCGACTTCCAGGCGACGACGCCGGACGCGCCGCGCCTGTCGGTCGTCACCCCGCTGCCCGAGCTGGTCGAGGCGCTCAACACCTACCAGCCGCAGGGCCTGGTCGGCTACCCGACCCTGGCCGGCGTCCTCGCGGGCGAGCAGCTCGCCGGGCGGCTGCGCATCCGGCCGCGCTGGGGCCTCTACGGCGCTGAGCCGCTCACCCCCGTCATCCGGCGCCGCATCCGCGAGGCTTGGGGCTTCGAGCCGGCCAGCATCTACGCGGCCACCGAGGCGCTGGCGATCGGCTCCAGCACCCCGGCGGACGAGTGCCTGGAGATCAGCGAGGACGTGCTGGTCGTCGAGGTGGTCGACCAGCACGACCGGCCCGTGCCGCCCGGCACGCCGGGCGCCAAGGTGCTGGTCACCAACCTGGTGGACTACGCCCAGCCGCTGATCCGCTACGAGCTGAGCGACGTGGTCACCCTGGCGGACGGCCCCAACCCGTCCGGGCGTCCCTACCGGCGGATCGCCTCGATCGAGGGCCGGCGGATGGACACCCTCCACCTGCCGCGCCGCGGCGGTGGCGAGGTCGCCCTGCACCCGACCGGCCTCAGCCCGGCCTTCGCCAGCCTCCCCGAGGTGCGCGAGTACCAGGTGCTGCGCGACCATCGCGGCCTGCATGCGCGGGTCGTGCTGATCCCCGGCGCCGACCCCGCGACGCCGGAGCGCCTGCGGCGCGCGCTGGCCGCGGCCGTCGAGGCGGCCGGGGCGGTGGCGCCGCCGGTCGAGGTGATCGAGGTGAATGCGCTGGAGCGCGAGCCCGGGCCCGCCGCCAAGCTCAAGCTGGTCAAGTCGACCGTCCCCGGCCGCCACGCCATCCCGCCGGGCTGAGCAGCTTGCCTTCCTCTTCCTCGAGCCGTCGCGCCGCCTTGATCCCGTCGTTACCCGGTGGCGCCCACAGTGGTGGACGTCGTCGAGACGGGAGTGATCGCGGTGATGCTGCTGTGGTGGATCGTCGTCGGGCTGCTGGTCGGCGCGGTGGCGCGCTTCCTGGTGCCGGGGCGCGACCAGATGGGCTGCCTGGGGACGATCCTGCTCGGGGTGGCCGGCTCGTTCCTCGGCGGTTTCCTCTGGGAGCTGATCCAGTTCCACCGGGTCGAGCTGCACCCGATCGGGTTCATCGGCTCGGTGGTCGGCGCCGTGGTGCTGCTCCTGCTGCGCCGCCTGGTCATCGCCCGCTGAGCGCTCCGGCGGACCACCGTGCCCCGCAGCTTCGCCGACACCGCGCCGTTCTTCGCGGGGCTGGAGAGGGTCGAGCCTGGCCTGGTGCGGCTGGCGGACTGGCGGCCCGACCCTTGGCCCGAGCAGCCCTGGGTCACCGTCCACGCCTACGGCGGAGTCGCCCGCAAGCCCTGAGGCCCACCAGTCGTGGTGACGCAAGGCCGCCGCCTGGCGTGCCACGCCTGCGCGCGGCGTGACCAATCCGGTCGGCCGGCGGGGACGAATGGCGGTGCAGGTGGGAGCGTGGCGACGGCGGGATCGGCCCGGCTCGCCGCGCTCGGCCACCGTCGCGACCCGCCCGCGGGAAGGAGGGAAAGCAATGACTCGCCTGCGCCTTGTGCTGTTGAGCCTGGCCATCACCGCGTTGCTGGTGCTCGGCACGGCCGGAGCCGCCTTCGCCGGCATCACCATGACCGGGCTCGACTGAGCGCGCCCAGCCCGGCGGCCGGCGTCAGCCCCGCAGCGGGAAGGTCGCGGCGACCCGCCAGCACCCCGCGTCGAACGCCGTGATCGAGAGCTCCTCGACCGTCTCCTCGGTGTCGATTCGCCGGCCGGCGAGCCGCTCCCAGGCCGCCGGGCCCCGATTGGTCGTCCGGGGATGGACGATCGTCACGTGCGGTGCGACCGGCCTCGGCCCGCGCCTGGAGCGCGCGCCATGCCGCTGGGTCGGTGCATCCGCGCGCCACGGGCCGCGGCCCCTACCCCTTGGCGGTCGGGCGGACCGCGCCGATGTAGTCGGAGCGGAAGGCCGGCTGGATGCGGATCATCGCGCCGGTGTGCGGCGCGTTGATCATGTTGCCCGCACCGATGTACAGGCCGACGTGGTGGATGGTGGCCGGGTTGGACAGGTCGGTGGCGTAGAAGACCAGGTCGCCCGGCTGGACGGCGCCCTTGTCGACGATGTGCGGCCCGGCGTTCCACTGCGTCACCGAGGTCCGGGGCAGCTGCACGCCGCCCGCCTGGTAGGCGCGCAGGGTCAGCCCCGAGCAGTCGTAGAAGCCTCCCGCCCCGGTGGCGCCCCACTTGTACGGCTTGCCGAGCTGGTTGAAGGCGAACTGCAGGGCCGCGTCGACCGCATCGGTAGCCGGCGCGCCGGCGGGCAGCGAGGCGGTCGCGGCGTAGCTGGAGGCGATCGCCAGCACCTTGTCCACGTACCACTGGGCGTGGTTGTAGGCGAACACCGCCTGCGACAGGTCGCCGCCGTGGTCGCGCAACGCCTTGCACAGGTAGGCGGTGGCGCTGGGGATGGCGTCGGCGGGGTCGTACGGGCTGGCCTTGCCATCGCCGTTGCCGTCGATCGCGTAGGTCCAGAAGGCGCTGCCGGCGGCGCCGACGCCGATGCCCATCTGCATCGGGCCGGCCGCCCCGGCGAAGTTGGCGCCCTCGGTCACTCCGGGCGCCTTCAGCCGGCCGTGGTTGGTCTCGACCTTGCCGATCGCGGCCACCACCGACCATGGCAGGCCCGGGCAGGCGTCGGCCGCCTGCTGGTACATCGCCAGGTAGTTGGCCGGGATGTCCTTGCGCGCGTCGTCGCTGGGGGCGTTGCCGCCGATGATCCCGGTGGAGATCCCGCCGACCACCAGCATCGTGAACAGCACCAGGACGAGCGGGATCGCCACGATGGCGATCAGGACCTTCTTCATCGGCGGCTCGAATCCTGGGTCGCGCGTCCGGGGAGGCGTCGGCGGTCGGAAAAGGGACGGACCGGTGGAAGTTCAACACTTCCGGGGCGGGCGGTGATAGGTTAGGCGAACGGCGGGATTGACAGGATAAGCGGACAGCGTCCGAAGGTCGAGCGGGGCAACCGACCGGCCGGAGGGCGTGTCCGGCCCGGCACACGAGGATCCGCCATGACCGCCGCCAGGTCGTCCCCCGGGGTGGCACGAACCCGTCCAGTCGGTGCATCGGCGCAGGTCGCGCCGCTTTTCGAACATGCTTTTGCGCCGTTGCAGTCCAGTGTAACCTTTGATACGCCATACGCAGGTGGCACGACCACTTCCCCAACTTCCCCAATAAGCGCGAGCGTGTGACTTGATACGACAAAGCCCACCTCCCCGATCCGCCATGCCACACCCGCCCGACCGGGCGACAGGGGGTTCGCCGTGACGCAGTCGCCGAGGGTCAGTTCGAACGCCCCCGTCGAGGAGGCGTTCGTCCCGCTCGGTCGATCGGGGAGCCCCAGGCAGTCCCCGCCGAGCCCGCCTCGCCCGAGCGAGCCCCGCCGCGAAGCGCGCCCGAGCGAGGAGCGGCTCCCGGAGCGCTACCGCAACGAGCCGGTGCCGCGCAGCGACACCCCGCCGCTGACCCGCGTGCAGCGGCAGCGGGGCGTCACCGTGCCGGCTCAGCCGTACGCCTCGATGGCCACCGCCGCCGACTTCACCGCCGAGCGCTACCTGCGCGAGCAGTCCCCGGCCCCGCGCAACGGCTGGCGCCGGGTGCTGTTCTGGCTGACCGGCGGGCGGGTGAACCTCGGGCCCAGCCCGACGGAGCTGGCCGAGCGCGAGCTGATCGCGCGGGCCAAGACGCCCGTGCCCGGCTGCCGCTCGATCGCGGTGATCAGCCGCAAGGGCGGCGTCGGCAAGACCACCACCACGCTGATGCTCGGGCACACCTTCGCGAGCCTGCGCGGCGACCGGGTCGTCGCCCTGGACGGCAACCCCGACGCCGGCTCGCTCGGCTACCGCGTGCGCCGCGAGACCGCCGCGACGATCACCAACCTGCTCGCCGACGAGCAGATGATCACCCGTTACGCCGACATCCGCGCCTACACCTCGCAGGCGCCCACCCGCCTGGAAGTGGTCGCCTCCGACGACGACCCGCGGATCACCAAGGCGCTGGGCGAGTCGGACTACCGCCGCGCGATCGCGCTGCTGGAGCGCCACTACAACCTGATCACCCTCGACACCGGCACGGGCGTGCTGGAGTCGGCCAACCGGGGGATCCTGCAGCTGGCCGACCAGATCGTGGTAGTGATGTCGCCCAGCCTGGACAGCGCCAGAGCGGCCAGCTCGACGCTCGACTGGCTGAACGAGAACGGCCACGCCGAGCTCGTCCACGGCGCCGTCGCGGTCATCAACGCCGTGCAGGAGGGCGGCCAGGTCGAGGTCGGCCGCATCAAGGAGCACTTCGCCGGCCGTTGCCGCGCCGTGGTCCAGGTTCCCTGGGACCCGCATCTGGCCGCCGGCGCCGAGACCGACGTCACGCGCCTGCGCCCGACCACACGGCACGCCTACCTGGAGGTCGCCGCTGCCGTGGCCGATGGCTTCGCGACCTGAGCAACCACCGCCGACCTCGAGCCACCACAACCAGTCCACACGCTGTCTGAATGCCGCGAGGGGCCGCTGCCGACGGATTCGGCACCGGGAAACGCCAAGGAGGTACGTGCCGATGCGCCACCACCTGCACGTAGTCATCGCCCAGTCAAAAGTCAACTTCACGCCGGACTTCTCGGCGCTGCCGGGTTCTGGCCCGTTCCAGCACGTGATCAACGGCGTGGGCGCCTTCGCCCTGTTCCTCTCGCTCGCCGGCGTGATCATCGGCGGGGCGATGTGGGGCATCGGCTCCCTCAGCTCGAACTACCACCAGGCAGCGGTGGGCAAGCGCGCCACGCTCTACTCGATCGTCGGCGCGATCATCGTCGGCGCCGCCGCCGCGCTGGTGAACTGGGCGTTCAACCTGGGCCAGACCACCTGACCCGGCGGGGAGCCCTGGAGCCGGCCCTCGGCCGCGACCGGTGGCCGGGCCGTGCGGTTGCCGCAGTGCCCGGCCGTTGGCGGTCGGGCCTGGCGTGACGCGAGGCGCGGGACCGTCCAAGTCGGTGGCGGTCCTGATGATCGGAAGGTGATGGCGGTTGGCCGTTGGTGAGCAGAGCCGGGCGCGGGTGATCTACAGCCTGCCCGAGCAGCGGCGCCCCGGGACCCCGGGGGGCTTCGGTCTGTTCGGGCTGCTGGCGCTCGCCCTGGTGCTGTTCGCCGGCGGGCTGCTGATCGGGCACTGGACCGGCTCGGCGCCACGCGCCCAGTCGCCGGCCGCCCAGCCCGCCGCCACCGCCTCCCGGGCGAGCACCGCCACCTCGGTCCCCGCTCGCGCCGACACCGCTCCGTCCAGCGCCGTGCCCGCCTCCCGGCCGCTCACCGTGAACGGCGAGCGGGTCTGGAGCGGCCGCACGGTCAACGGCGTGCCGGTCGGCTGGGACCACTCAGAGGCCGGCGCCGTCGGCGCCGCCACCAACTACACTTCCGCGCTCGCCTCCAGCGAGCTGATGTTCGACGCCGACCGGCGAAACGCCGCGGTGGAGACGGTCGCCGCCCCCAAGGCGCTCGGGCGGCTGCGCGCCGACCTCGAGGAACAGGCGAAGGTGATCGCCGCCTCGTTCTTCGGCATCGAGGACGCCGACAAGGCGCTGGCGCAGGTGCAGACCAGCAAGGTCGTCTTCCAGACGATCCCGGTCCGCTACCACCTCGACAGCTACGACGGCAGCCACGCCCAGGTCACCATCTGGCAGACCGGCGTGGGCGGCTACCAGGACTCGAGCCTCCCGCCGCAGGAGGCCTGGGGCATGACCACCGTGCGGCTGCAATGGATCGACAAGGACTGGAAGGAGACCGGCGCCACCGTCAAGGACGGCCCGGTCCCCGTCGCCGACAGCAATCCTCCCACCCCCGCCCCGGACCTCATTCATGAAGTTCAGCAATTCAAGGACTATCACTATGCTCCAGCTTCGTGAGCGCGCCTGGCGCCTCCGGCTCCTGCTCCTGGTCGCGCTGGCCGTCGCGGCGGTGCTGCTGGTCGCGCCCGCGGCGCTGGCGCAGCAGGCGCCGACCACCACCACGGCCGCTCCCACCACCACCGCACCGCAGCAGAAGGACCAGTGCGCCAGCGTGCAGACGCCGATCGCGCGGCAGATCTGCCAGGCTGGCGCCGGCGCGGGCCGTTCGGTCGGCAACGCGCTGACCGGCGCGGCCACCGGAGTGGTCTCGGCGGCGGGCGACAGCGCCCTGCGCAGCTTCACGGCGGCGGTGTCGTCGGCCGGGCAGTGGTTCCTGCAGAAGGTCGGCTCGCTGATCAACGCCACCACCAGCCCCAACGTGGTCAACGCCAACTGGTTCGGCTCGCAGTACCGGGTGATGCTCGCGCTGGCGGTGGTGATCTCGCTGCCGATCCTGCTGGTCTCGGTGGCGCAGGCGATCGTGCGGGTGGACGTCATGCAGGCGATCCGCTCCGCCTTCGTCTACCTGCCGATCGCGGCGATCTTCTCGGCGGTCGGGCCCGCCATCGCGCAGATCATGATCGACTCCAGCGACTGGATGTCGACCGCTCTCAGCCACAACGCCGCCGCCAACGCGCAGCACTTCATGAGCCAGACCGGGAACTGGCTGGGCGCCATCGGCGCCGGCACGATCAACCCGGCGGCGCCGGTGTTCGGCGTGCTGCTCGGCGCCATCGTGGTGGTGCTCGGCGCCTTCTCGATCTGGCTGGAGCTGCTGCTGCGCTCGGCGGCCATCTACGTGGCCGTGCTGTTCCTGCCGCTGGCCTTCGCCGCCATGGTCTGGCCGACCGGCTGGCGCTGGTGCCGGCGCCTGATCGAGTTCCTGCTGGCGATCATCTTCGCCAAGGTCTTCATCGTGGCGATCATCAACATGGCCGCGGCCGGCCTGGCCGCCGGTGGGCTGTCCGACAAGTTCGAGGGCGTGCTCGCCGGCGGCGCGCTGCTGCTGATGGCGGCCTTCACCCCGGTCGCGCTGCTGCGGCTGATCCCGCTGGCCGAGGCCGCCGTGGTGACCGCCGGCCAGCAGCGCGCAGCGCTGCGCCAGGCGACCCAGGGCGCCACCGGCTTCTCGAGCTCCTCGGTGGTCTCGCAGATGATCCAGTCCCGCTTCCGCAGCGGCGCGAGCGCCGCCGCCGGAGCGGCCGGCTGGGCGGCGACCGCCCCTGCCGCCGCGGCGGCCAAGGCGGCCGCCTCAGCGGTCTCCGC
>DASVXQ010000654.1:0-1727 GCA_036392615.1 Actinomycetes bacterium
TGGGTCGGGCTTGGGATCTTTGCATACACCTGCAACGGATAACGGTAGTTGCCGGATGATCCCGGCGCCGGCGATCGACCTCGCCATTAGCGCAACAGTCGCCCGCACTCCTACCAGACCTCTGCAGGGGAAAGGAGCTAGTAGGACTCTGTCAGGTTGGTGCTCGTGATCGTCCCTGATGGGACAGCCAGCGCGGTGCAGGCCGCCGGCAAGTGGGGCAGGCGCCGGCCCAACAGGCCAACAGGGCCTGCAGCTGCTCAAGCAGTTGCCACAAGGTCAGGCCGACGCCACCAGATTTGGGGAGCGCTGCCGCTCCAGGGTGAGGAAGCCGTGCGCGACGCTGACCAGGGTCACGTGGTGGTGCCAGCCCGGCCAGCTGCGGCCTTCGAAGTGGTCCAGGCCCAGCGCGCCCTTGAGCTCGCGATAGTCCTGTTCGATGCGCCAGCGCAGCTTGCCCAGCCGAACCAGTTCCACCAGCGGAGTGTCGGCGGGCAGATTGGACAGCCAGTACTTGACCGGCTCCGGCTCGCCCTGGGGCCACTCCACCAGCAGCCAGCCCACTGGCAGCTCACCACCGGCCGCTCGCGCCTTGCGACGCGGGGTGACGCCGGCGGGACGCACCCGCAAGGCCAGGAAGCGGGAGCGCTGGGGGCCCTTGCTGCCGCGTCGCCAGATCAGGTCCACGCAGGCGTGCTGCCCGGCCGCCAAGGCCAGCTCCGCAAGCGAGGACGGCGCCTGGCGGTAGCGCGGCTGCGGCCGGCGCCCCTTGCCCGCATACGGCGCGGCGGCCGGGTGCACCTGCTCGAGATAGGCGCTGGTGTCGGCCCTGACCTGGACCACGTAGGGGATCTGGCGGTCATGCAGCCCGCCGCGGAACTGGCCAACCTCCCCATAGCCACAGTCGGCGGCCAGCACCGGCGGATGCAGGTCCCAGCGGGCCAGCTCGTCCAGCATGTCCAACACCAGCTGCCACTTGGGCCGATGATGCACGTCCTGGGGCAGGTGGCAGGCCGCTCGCCGCGCCACCATCGCGGGCTCATCCCAGGACGCTGGCACAAACAGCCGCCAGTCCAACGGACACGACGCCTGCTCAGTGACCGCGTTGACCGACACGCCCAGCTGGCAGTTGCCGGTCTTGCCCAGCGTGCCCGAGTACTGACGCTGCACCCCCACCGAGTGGGGGGCGTCCTTGGGAAAGCCGGTGTCGTCCACCACCCACACCGTCGGCTCCAACGCGGCGACGAGCCGCTCGGCCAGCCGCCGGCGGACCGGCCGCCAGTCCCACGGGCTGGTAGCCACGAAGTGGTGCAGCGCCTGGTAGTGCACCTCCCCCAAGCGCTGGGCCATCGGCTCGATCGACTTGCGACGCCCGTCCAGCATCAGTCCGCGCAGGTAGCACTCCCCACGAGCGCGCTGATCCTTGCGCGGCAACGACTCGAACACGTCGGCGGCGAACGTCTCCAGGTGCTCGCCGATGGCGGCCAGCTCGGCCGGTGTGATGCCCGCCACCCTGTCCCTTCCACCCGATCCGGAAGGGCGGATTCACTCACACGCCAACCACCACAAGCAAACCTGACAGAGTCCTACTAGACGGAGGCTGCAAATGGGACAGGCCTCGTAGGAACGTTGACTGGCATTGATGCCGCAATCTATGCTAAGTAGTCCTTGGACAGCTACCGTCGGGCTCGTAGCCTTTCAGGGCTGCTCACGTGGGAGGGGGGTCCAGG
>DASVXQ010000655.1:0-8933 GCA_036392615.1 Actinomycetes bacterium
ACCCCGAGGCGGCGCGGCGGCTGGCCGCGCAGGCGATGACCGTGCTGGACCGCCTCCCGGCCGGCGGCCAGCCGCTCCCGGTCCTGGCCGCCGCAGTCTCCGATGGGCATCTCCTCGATCCGGACCGGCCGCTGGCGACCCTGGTCCTGCGGGCGGCGGCGATCATCGGCGGCGTCGCGCCCGGGGCTGGCGCCGAGTGGCGGCGCACGGTGTGGGCGTCGGTCGGGGTGCTCGACGGTGAACTGACCAACCCAGTGCTCGCCCTGAACCTTCCGGGCGACCCCGAGACGGCGACCGGTCGGACACTCGGGATCTGGGCGGAGGCTGGCCAGCCGCTGCATCTCACCGCCCGCCAGCTAATCCGCGACCCGCCCGAGCTGCCCGTGCGCGGGCGTACCGTGTTCGTCTGCGAGAACCCGAGCGTGGTCGCGGCAGCCGCCAACCGGCTCGGTGCCGGGACCGCTCCGCTGGTCTGCGCCAACGCCCACCCGGGCGCCGCCGCCACGCTGCTGCTGCGACAGCTCGCCGGCGCCGGGGCGCGGTTGTGCTATCACGGTGACTTCGACTGGTCTGGGATCACGATCGCCAACGGCATCATCGCCCGCTTCGCCGCCGCCCCGTGGCGCCTGGACGCCGGCTGCTACCGTTCGGCCGCCGCGCGTGGTGGCCCCCAGCTGCGGGGAAGCCCGGTGACCGCGACCTGGGAGCCTCCACTAACCGAGGCGATGCTGGCGCTCGGCGTCAAGGTCGAGGAGGAGCGGGTACTCGACGACCTGCTGGTCGACCTCGTCATCTGACAGTGCTTGTCAGGCGAGCCCAGCGAGGCGGCGGAGAGTGTTCTACACCGCCACGGGCGTGGTGAACTCCGGTAGGCCCAGTGGTCCAGTCGGCCCTCCGACACAAGCCTCTGACCAGCCACTTTGGCCGACGGCAAGTTAGGGGTGGACGCCGAGCCGCCACGCTCCCAGCGTTCGGTATCAGGTTTCGTATCACAAGGGCGGCCAGGCGCGACAGCGCTCGATGACCTTGAGACACCCTCGAGGACAGCCTGCTGACCATCCAGACGAGCAGCGCGTCACCAACGACGCCATGCCTTTGTCCAGAACGTGCGGCGGGGCCACTACGAGCTGGCCCCTGGGGAGCCGACCAACGACGGTTGGCCGTCGCGTTCGACGAACTGGCCGTGGCCATCTGATCCCTTGCGGGGGTCGCGGCTTCACCATGCACTGGCTTGCCGCAATGCAACAGCACCATCCACCGTCGCCGCGGGTTCTTCCCGTGCGCGGTATTGAAGATGGCCTCGACCGCATCATGGCAGCCACGGCCCGGCCGAAAGCCATAGGACTTCGGCTCAAACCGCGCCTCCCATTCGGGCTCCAAGGCACTGACCGCCACTGCCTGAAGGCATCGGTCGGCGATCACGGGGATGTCGAGCCGGCGGCGACGCCCGCCTGCCTTCGGTAGGAACACCCGCCTGACGGGCCTGGGCTCCCACGGCGAGGGCCGGTGCTGCGCCCAGTCGGCCAGCGCGGCCTTGTCCTGGGGGAGCCGCCCGCCGCTGAGCGGGTTACCCGAACCCGCCGGACAGACATGCCCAACCTCAACCGTGCACAAGTCGTAAACGATATAGTACGGGCCGAATGCACCACACAGGCGATGAGACCGTTGGCCGCGTATGGGCGGCGCTCGCCTTGACTGGGGAGACCCTCATGCGCCACGCAAGATCCGTCGCTGTCTCGCTCCTTGCTGTGCTGGTGCTGCTCGGGACGCTGGTGCTCGCCGGTGCCGGCCCGGCGGCCGGTGCCGGCCCGGCCAACGACGCGTTCTCATCCGCCCAGCCGATCAGCGGTGCAAAGGGCGTCGCCTACGGCACGCTCGCGGGCGCCACCATCGAGAACTCGCCGGACGTCTGCAACGAGCCGCGAAAGACCTACCCGTATGGGGACCTGTATGGCGACCGCAGCGTCTGGTACCGCTGGACAGCCCCGGCCAATGGCTGGCTTCGCTTCGGCCTGAAGACCTACGGTGGGTGGACGGCCTACGTCGACGGGTTCCTGTCCCGCGGTTCGTGCTTGCACGCGGACGCACCGGCCAGTGCATCCAGCCAGGCCGGCACCTTCGGGCAGATGGAGGAGGTCCGGCGCGGCCAGGCGATCTGGTTCGGGGTCTACAGCTACGGCACGGCCAACATCGGCACGTTCGCTCTTGGCTGGCGGCTGATCGCCTCGCCGTCGCCGCTGAACGACCGGTTCGCCAACGCGGACGTGATCTGGGGGCGGTACGGCAAGCAGTACGGCGACAACACCAACGCGACCCGGGACGCCGGCGAGCCGGTGCACGCCGGCCGTGCCGGTGGCCGGTCGGTGTGGTACCGGTGGACCGCTCCGGCGTCGGGGCCGGCGATGTTCCACGCCGGTGGGTTCGACTGCCTCCTCGCGGTCTACACCGGCGCGGCGGTCGACGCGCTGACCCCGGTCGCCGCCGACACCGGGACCTGGGCCGGCGGCAGCTGCACCGCACGATTCACCGCGGCGGCGGGGCAGACGTACCGGGTCGCCGTCGACGGTGAGGCGGGCAAGGAGTCGAGGTTCCGGTTCGCGTGGAACTCAGGGCCGCGCCCCGCGAACGACGACGCCGCGGCGGCCCGCACGATCACCGGGTTCCACGGCTACCTCGACGACACCAACCGCGGCGCGACCGACGAGGCGGGCGAGCCACGCCACGCACCCACCCGGGCGGGATCGTCGGTGTGGTACCGGTGGACCGCACCCGACGACGGGGAGGCGGGCTTCTGGGTGATGAGGCCTCCGCTGTACGAGCCGAGCTCGGAGGTGGAGGACGACAAGCGGATCGCGGTGTTCACCGGCACCCCGCCTGGAGGGCTGACCCTGCAGGCGGAGAGCCCGGTCCCGCCCATCCCCTCGACGGAGACGTTCGGCGCCAACCTGGGCGTGGTGCGCGGCACGACGTACTGGATCCAGGTCACCGGGGTCGACGAGCAGGTGGTGCACTACACCCTCGAGTGGCGGCTGCTGCCGCAGAGCAACGACGAGTTCGCCGAGCCGCTGGTGCTGCCGCCGACCGGTGGTGTCGCCGTCGACACCACCGGCGCCAGCGCCGAGCCGGGCGAGCCGGCGCACGGCCGCTACCAGCCACGCAGCTCGCTGTGGTTTCGCTGGACCGCGCCCCGGTCGGGGACGGTCACCTTCGACGACTACGAGGAGGGCGACGGCTTCGACGCCCAGCCGGTGATCGCCGCCTACACCGGCGACCGCATCGACGCCCTCAGCCGCATCCCGGTGACGCACCAGTTCATGCCGGAGGCGTGGAACACCTTCTCGTTCGCGGTGACCGCCGGGGCGACCTACCGGATCGCGCTGGACGAGGATGGCCCCTTCGCGTACGGGATGCGGCACCGGCTGAACTGGTACTTCGGCACCAAAGAGTGGAACGACCCGGTGGTTGCCCTCACCGCGCCGGCGGACGGTGCGCGCGTCGCCGGCGTCGCCCAACTCGACGCCACCGCCTCGGACGACTCGGGGGTGTGGTCGGTCGGCTACAGCCACGACCTCGCGGCGAGCTCGCACGACGGCCCACAGCCGGAACCGGCGCCGTACGGCTTCGGCCTGGACACCGAGCGGTACGCCGACGGGCCGTTGGAGCTGACCGCCAACGCCTGGGATGTGCAGGGCAACCGCGCGACCACCGCGCCCCGGACGATCGTCATCGAGAACCGCCCGCCGTTCGTGCGCCTGTGGTGGAACCCGCCGGAGCGGCTCACCCTTGAGACCAGCGCGCACTTGGAGTGGGAGGCCAGCGAGCCGCTGTCGCGGTCGGCCTGCAGCCTCGACGGCGCGCCCTACACCGATTGCAGCGGGCCGGCAGGCTCCCGGTACGCCAGCACGGAGTTCGCCGGCCTTACCGACGGGGTGCACGTGTTCCGCGTCGTGACGACCGACATGGCCGGCAAGGTGGCCGTGGACGCCGACGCCTACCAGTGGATCATCGACACCAAGGGCCTCGGGGTCCTGCTGCCCGACGACGGCACCGCGCCGACGGTCACCGGGCCGGTGCCCGGCATCTACGCCGGCCAGCCGCCCGGGAACACCACCGCGGCGGTGCAGCTGCGCTGGACCAGCAGCGACGGGTCAGGGACCGGCGTGCAGCGCCACGACGTCCAGGCCAGCACCGACGGCGGGGCGTGGACCGCGATGACCAGCTACGGCACCAACGCCGCCCAGGTCTACCAGCTCGCATCCGGGCACACCTACCGCTTCCGGGTGCGTGCCTGGGACTGGGCCGGCAACGTCTCGGCGTGGGCGTACGGGCCGTCGTTCGCGGTCACCCTCGCGCAGGAGACGTCGACCGCCTGGCGCTGGTCGGCGGGGTGGGCCCGGACGGCGTCGAGCGGCGCCTCCGGCGGCTACGTCGAGCTGACCGGCACGTCCGGCGCGGCCGGACGGCTGACGTTCAGCGGCCGCTCGGTCGGCGTGTACGGCCCGCGGGGCCCGTCGTTCGGGTTGTCCGCGATCTACCTCGACGGCGTTCGCGTCGCCACCGTCAACCAGTGGTCGTCGGCCGCCGCGGCGCGCGAGAGCCTCTATGTCCGTAACGGGCTGAGCCTCTCGACGACGCATGTGCTGGAGGTGCGCTCGCTCGGCACGCCGGGCCAGCCCGGCGGTGGCACCCGCGTCGCGGTCGACGCCGCCTCGGTCGTGCGCTGACACCGCGACGGCCGGCCGTCAGGTGCTCACCATAGGGCTCTGTTGCGTTCGCCATGGTCGCGTCTGGGCGGCGAGACTGCCGCCATAAGACCTCGCCGCCACGCCCTGCTCCCATCGTCCGGTCCGCCTTCGCGGGCTTCCGGTTCCCACCCGACGTCATCGTCGTGGCAGTCCGCTGGTATCTGCGGTTTGGCCTGTCCTATCGCGACGTTGAGGAACTGCTCGCCGAGCGCGGCGTCGAGGTCGACCATGTCCCCATCTACCGGTAGGTGCTGCGGTTCACGCCGCTGCTGGCCGAGGCCGCCCGGCCGTGCCGCCACCGGACCGGGAACGGCTGGTTCGTGAACGAAACCTACGTGAAGGTGGCTGACCAGTGGCGCTACGCGTACCGGGCGATCGACCAGTTCGGGCAGGTCATCGACGTGTTCGTGTCCTTGCGGAGAGACGCCAAAGGGGTCCGCCGGTTCTTCGAGCAGGCCATCGGCACAGCGAACCTGGAACCCGTCGAGGTGGTCACCGACCGAGCGGCGACGTACTCGATCTTGCTCGAAGACCTGCTGCCAGCAGCCTGGCACCGCACCGACCAGCACGCCAACAACCGGGTCGAGTGTGGCCACGGCAGGCTGAAAGCGCGGCTGCGGCCGATGCGGGGATTCAAGCAGGAGCGTAGCGCCAGGGTCGTTATCGGCAAGGCATCCGCTGGTGCAGAACGCTTGGCGCGGGCACTACGAGCTGGCCGTTGAGGAGCCAGTGACCCGGCGGCTGGCGGTGGCGTTCGATGAGTTGGCCTCGGCGATCTGATCCAGGACCGAGGTCGCCGCTTCAACTGCCCGGGTCGGCGCAACGCAACAGCGCCTCTCGAGCTCAGTCAGGGCCTTGGCGTGGCGGTCTGTCATCGTGTCCCCGATTCCTCAGGCTCGGACCGGGAAGCCGGTCCCGGGGCCCGACGATTACCGGGCTGGCGACGCTCGCGCCGACTGTCTCGTCCCGGCACGATCATGCGCCCCTCGACCGGGCATGCAACGTGCCCGGTCCGCCGGCTGGTAACCGGCGCCCATGACGCACGTCGCCGTCCACGGGCAGTGACCACGGGTTACTGCTGCATGCTTGCGGGAACGCTCGTCGTCATGGCGGACGACAACATGGGTAAGACGCAAAGGAGTGATCGCATGGGCCTCATCTTCCGCCGTCGGGTGCGGCTTGGCCGCCGCGGCTGGCTGAACCTCTCGAGACGCGGCGTCTCGGCGTCCAGTCGGGTCGGGCCGCTGACCGTCAACAGTCGCGGGCGGTGGAGCCTGCGGCTCGGGCGTGGCCTGTCCTGGCGCAGCCGGTAGCCTGCCAGCGCCCCATACCGGGTCCGTGGGCCGGTTCGGTCTGGTCGGCGAGGCCTGCTCTCCCTCGAACGGATCCACGTAGTCCGTTCACGTGCCGCTTGTCGCTGCTGTCGACCGCGTGCTATACGGTGGCTCCGACCAACGAGGGAGGGCTTCATGCGCCGGTGGAGCATCGTCCTGTTGTCGTTCCTGCTGCTGGGGCTGTTGCGCCTTCCCATGCAGCCGCCCAATCCGCAAGCGGTGGACTCGTGCTCGAGTTCCGGCAGGTAACCGCCGCGCACGAGCAGAGCCCGGTGCGCTACGAGGCGGTGATCCGCAACGAGGGCACGGAGCCGGCCGGCTGGGGCCAGCTCTACCTCGACGTCCCGAACGATTTCGCCTGGGCGCTGCAGTACGACCCTATGCTCTGCTTCCACTACGAATCCGAAGACCTCGATTGCGAGGTCTTCGCCCTGCCGCCAGGAGAGCAGGTCGTCTACGCATTCGACTATGTGGTCCAGGCGCCGCCGGGCGACTATCAGGTGACCGCAACCTACCAACCCGTTCCGGGACCCGGTGCCGCAGGCGCCGATGACGTCGTCGGTGACCACCTCGGTGGGACCCTCCGCGGAGCTGCAGGTGGCCTGGTCGCAACTTCGCAGCGGCGCTGACCTCGTGCGTCGCGCGACCGTGCGCTCGTTCGGTCCATCCATAGCTACCGGCGTGGCGCTGATGCTGACCTGGCAGGCCAGTCGTGGCACGTCGGTACCGGCGTCGGTGACCTCGTCGCAAGGCTCGTGCGACCCGCCGACCGCCACGTCGACCCAGTGTGCCCTGGGTGAGCTCAGCCCGTTCGGCACCGCGACAGTGGACCTTCGGTTCCGAGGGCGCGGGCCCCAGGGGCTCACGACCACTGCTGAGGTGACCAGTCTGACATTCGACCAGGACCTCTCCACGAACACCGCCACGCTGTCCACCTGAGCCAGCCAGACCCGTCTCCTTCGCCTCAGCCAGCGTCGCACGCGCTGCTGAGGGCGCCGGAGACCGCCTCATGCCGGCACGCATCGCTTGCGGCATGGTCGATCCGGGTCCGACCCAGTGAGACACTTGTCGCCGTTGCAATGCGGGGAGGGGGCCAATGTCGCGGCTGGTCGGGCGCGGCGGAGCCTGTCAACCTTGGTGAGACAGGTCATGCGGGAAATTACTGAGGCGCCTGCTGAACACCGCGACGACTGCGAAGACGAGTAGCAGGAGGCGGAACCGGCCAGTCGCCCTACCATGGCAGCCCACCAACCGTAGAACCGCCAAGTGCGAGCCACGCAGAGCAACTGAAACCGCGCAGGTCCGACTCTTCCTCCACCGACGTCGGCCCGCCGTCGTCGTCGCTGTAGGTTCTCGATCTAATTGTCGGTCGATGGAGCCGTGACCAGCACAGACGCGCGGTCGTCTTACCGATTTGTCGGTGACTTCGTCTCACCGAGATGTCGTTTTCTTCGATCTTGGTTGGCGAGACCTGCCAACCCGGCCGGAGCGCGCCTCGTGCGTCCATGGGTGCTCCCGGAACAGTCGCTCCCCGGCAGGGCCACGGGCCACCAGGGGGATGCCGTGGCCCGCGCGCCGGTCGGTGGGCGGGGGCAACCTTGCGCAAAGCGCTACGACGCGAGTCGGTCTCTGCTAGCGTCGGACTGTCCGCAACCGCATCGGGGGGGCCCACGATGTCCGGATCTCTGCTACCTACCGCGGTGCTCGTCCATGGAGCGTTCGCCGACGCGTCCAGTTGGGCGGGGGTCACCGAACGACTCGAACGGGCTGGCGTGCCCGTACGCGCGGTGGTGAACCCGCTGCGCGGTGTCCAGGCCGACAGCGCCTATGTGGCCAGTGTGTTCCAGCAGATCCCCGGTCCAGTGCTTGCGGTCGGACATTCCTATGGGGGCGTGGTCATCACCAACGCCGCCAGCATGGTCGACAACGTGGTGGGGCTGGTCTATGTCGCCGCGTTCGTGCCGGAGGAGGGAGAGTCGCTGGGGGAGGTCGTGGGTAGCGCGTTGATGCCCGCGGTTGTGGAGTCGAAGTATCCGACAGGGCAGGGCTCGCAGACGGCGTCGGAGTTTTCGATCGATCCGGCGAAGTTCCACGAGGTGTTTGCGGGCGACCTATCGCAGCAGCAGTCGGACGTGATGGCGGTGTCGCAACGACCGGCGGCGGCTGCCACCCTGAGCGAGAAGAGCGGGCCGTCTGCCTGGAATAGGCTGCAGAGCTGGGCCGTGGTGGGCACCGCCGACAAGGCGATGGGGCCCGATTTGGCCCGCTCGATGGCTCGCCGAGCCGGTGCCGACATCACGGAGATCGACGGCTCGCACGTCGTGATGATGTCCCAGCCGGATGCCGTGACCGAGGTGATCCTCAGAGCGCACAACGCGGTCTCGTAGTACCAGCCACCGACCGATGAGCCGACCGCCCACTCGCTGCGGCCCAGCTGATCCAGCCAGTCTCCGTTAGGTCGGGGGGCTTGTTGATCCACACCTGCTCGGGCAGCTGGGGCGGGCCGGGTGGCTTGCGGACGAACCGCTCGGGATGGGCGGCGTAGGCGTCGCTGAGCACCACCTGGCGGGCGGCGATGACCTGCTCGGCACGGCCAAAGTGCACGTCCGCGGGGGTGAGCAGGCCGATGCCCGAGTGGTAGTGCTCGAAGTTGTACCAGCCGAAGAACCCCTGGCAGAAGCTGCGAGCGTCCTGGATCGAGCCGAACCGGTCGGGGAAGGTGAGATGGTGCTTGAGGGTCTTGAACTGGCTCTCGCTGAACGGGTTGTCGTCGGGGACGTGTGGCCGCGAGTGGCTGCGGGTCACCCCGAGGTCGGCCAGCAGCAGGGCGACTGGCTTGGAGGTCATCGAGGTG
>DASVXQ010000656.1:0-3010 GCA_036392615.1 Actinomycetes bacterium
GTTGATCAGCGACAGGTGGGTGAACGCCTGCGGGAAGTTGCCGAGCTGCTCACCGGTCAGCCCGATCTCCTCGGCGAACAGGCCGACGTGGTTGGCGTAGGTGAGCATCTTCTCGAACGCCAGCCGGGCCTGCTCCAGCCGCCCCGAGCGGGCCAGCGCGTCGACGTACCAGAAGGTGCACATCGAGAAGGTGCCCTCCGAACCTCGTAGCCCGTCCGGGGAGGCACTGGGGTTGTAGCGGTAGACCAGGCTGTCGGAGACCAGCTCGCGGTCCATCGCGTCCAGGGTCGACAGCCACATCGGGTCGGTCGGCACCACGAAGCCGACCAGCGGCATCATCAGCAGCGAGGCGTCCAGCACCTCGCTGCCGTAGTGCTGCACAAACGCGCGCCGCTGCGGGTTCCAGCCCTTCTCCATGATCTGCTGGTAGATGGTGTCGCGCTCGGTCGTCCAACGCCTCAGGTCCGCCGGCCGGCCCAGCTCGGCTGCCAGGCGGATCATCCGGTCGAACGCGACCCAGCTCATCAGCCGGCCGTAGGTGAACTCCTGCCGGCCGCCACGGGTCTCCCAGATCCCCTCCTCCGGCTGGTCCCAGTGCTCGCTCAGCCAGCCGGCGATTCGCTGGAGGTACGTCCAGCCGGGGTGACCGATCCGGAGGTTGTGCCGGTCGCCCAGGTAGAGCGCGTCGATCGCCTCGCCGATGATGTCGAGCTGGAGCTGGCCGGAGGCGTCGTTGCCGATCCGCACCGGGCTGGAGCCGGCGTAGCCCTCGAAGTGGTCCAGGGTCTCCTCCTTGAGGTCGGAGGAGCCGTCGACCCGGAACATCAGCCGCAGCGGACCGGAATCGTTGACCGACCCGATCCCTTCCCTGGTCCGGTCCCCGAGCCACCGTGCGAAGGCCCACGCCTCCTCGGTGAACCCGAGGCCGAGCAGCGCGTGAATCGAGAACGACGCGTCGCGGACCCAGGTGAAGCGGTAGTCCCAATTGCGCTCGCCGCCAGCCTGCTCCGGCAGCCCGGTGGTGGGCGCGGCCACCAGCGCGCCGGTGGGCGCATAGGTCATCAGCTTGAGGGTGATCGCCGAGCGGGCGACCATCTCGCGCCAGCGGCCGGTGTAGGTGGACTGGCGCAGCCAGTGCCGCCAGAACCTGGTGGTATCCTCCATCAGCCCGAGCAGCTCGTCGGCGGTGAGCGTGCGCGGCGGGCCGTCGGCGGCCGACTCGAGCATCACCCCGCCGGCGTCGCCGGCCTCCAGCTCCAACGTGCCCTCCACGTCGTCGCCCTTGGGGTGCATCGCCCGCCGGCCGAAGCCGTGCAGGGTGAGCGACAGCATGCCGGCGTGGAACACCGCGCCGTGCTCGGTCAGCTCGAGCTTGTGCGACTGGCGGCCGTAGTCGAACCGCGGGGCGCACTCCATGGCGAAGCCGATCCGGCCGCGGACGCAGCGCAGCACCCGCACCAGCCGGTGTCGGTCGCTGGCCCGCTCGGGGTGGTCGATCGGCATGAAGTCGATCAGCTCGCCGACCCCGGCCGGGGTCATGAAGCGCGTGATCAGCACGGCGCTCTCCGGCAGGTAGAGCTGCTTGACCACGTAGTTCGGGTCGGTCGGCGCGATCCGGAAGTGACCGCCGCGGTCGTGGTCGAGCAGGCTGGCGAACACGCTGGGCGAGTCGAAGCGCGGGATGCAGAACCAGTCGACCGTCCCCTGTGCGCTCACCAGCGCGGCCGTCTGCAGGTCACCGATCAGCCCATGGTCGGCGATTGGCGGGTAGCGGTCCATGCGGTCCCCCCGGGGGTCACGACAGTGGTGCGCCAAGCAATAGCCACGGCACGCGGAGCCGGCATCACCCGATGCGGATGATTCGGGGGCCCGATTCATCCCGAGCGGATGATGACCGCCCGCCGCCCGCTTCCTAGCTTCGGCGCGACCATGCGCGCGCCTGACCACCCGGCCACCGGGACGCCTGGCGGCCCCGGCCGCCGGCTCCGGCCGTTCGACCGGCGGCTGCTCGGCCGCCTGTCGGCCGCCCGCTGGGCGCTGACCGCCGACGTGGCCGCCGGACTGGCCGGCACGCTGCTGCTGCTCGCGCAGGCCAGCCTGCTCGCGGCGGTGCTGGCCGGCGCGGCCGCCGCCCGCTTCCACCGGGTGCCTACCGCCGAGCTGGTGGCGCTGCTGGTCGTCGTGCTGGCGCGCGCCGGGCTGGTCCATCTGGTCGAGGTGAGCGGCCGGCGTGCCGCCACCAGCGTGCTGTCGAGGCTGCGGGCGGACCTGGTCCGGCGCTTCCTGCGGCCGGGCACGACCGGCCCCCGCGGCGGCAGCGCGGCGCTGGCGGCCGGCGCGGTCCAGGGCGTCGACGGCCTGGAGACCTATTTCGCCCGGTACCTCCCGCAGGTGGTGCTGGCCGTGACCGTGCCGCCGGCCGTGCTGGTCGCCAGCGCCCTGGTCGATCTCCAGTCGGCGCTGATCATGCTGGTCACCCTGCCGGTCATCCCGGCCTTCATGGCGCTCATCGGGCGTTCCGCCGGGGCGCGCTCGCGCGAGAGCTGGCGCGCGCTCGTCGGGCTGGAGGCCCACTTCCTCGACGTGGTGCGCGGCCTGCCGACCCTGCGGGCCTTCAACCGCGGGACCGCCCAGCTCGACACCATCCGCGAGGTCACCGACCGGTACCGCCGCACCACCATGGGCACCCTGCGCCTGTCGTTCCTCTCCGGCGTGGTGCTCGACCTCGCCGCCACCCTGTCGACCGCGCTGGTGGCGGTCAACCTCGGGATCCGCCTGGTCGACGGCAGCCTCGCCCTGCGGCCGGCCCTCACCGTGCTGCTGCTGGTGCCGGAGCTGTACGCCCCGATCCGCATGGTCGGCGCGCTCTACCACGCCAGCGCCGACGGCCTCGCCGGCGTGGAAGGCATCCTCGACGCGCTGGACGAGCCCGAGGCCGGGGACCCCACCCCGCCGGGAAATGCGTCCTGGACCGCCCCGGCCGCGCCGCGGGGGGGCGCCGCCTCGGGGC
>DASVXQ010000657.1:0-3549 GCA_036392615.1 Actinomycetes bacterium
CTCGGGGACCACGCCGAAGATCCAGCGGTCGTCGGCGCCGGCGGGCACGCCGTCCGGCCGGGCCAGCAGCGCGCCGTCGCCGCGGATGCCCAGCGCCCGCGCGGTGACCGCGTCCAGGCTGTGAACCTCCACCGGCAACCGCCCGCCGAGCCCGGCGGCCGCCACCTCCCACGGCTGGCCGCGCGGACCGGTGAACAGCGTCAGGCCCGGCCCGAGCAGGTCGAGCGTGGAGACGCGCCTTCCGGTGGGCACCCAGAGGTGCGGCAGGCGACCGCCGAGGTCGGCGTGCAGCTCCTCCACGGGGTCCCGGGCGGTGCCGTCCGGGTCGGCCGAGCGCGCCAGGTTGTGCTCGACCACCGGCCGGCGCTCGGCCTCGTAGGTGTCGAGCAGCCCGGGACCCGTCCAGCCGCGCAGCACCCAGGCGAGCTTCCAGCCGAGGTCATAGCCGTCGTGGATGGCCGTGTTCATGCCGGTGCCGCCGCGCGGCGTGACCCGGTGGGCCGCGTCGCCGATCAGGAAGGCGCTGTGGTGGCGGAAGCGCGGCGCGATCTGCGCCGCGAAGGTGAACGAGCCCATTCCCTCGATCTCCGGCACCAGTCCGGCGAGCCCGATGCCGTGCCGGATCAGCCCGGCCAGGCGTCGCTCGTCGAGCGCGTCGGCGGTGGACCGCCCCGGCTCGGGGACCACGCCGAAGATCCAGCGGTCGTCGGCGCCGGCGGGCAGGAAGATCCCCCCTTCGGCCCCCGGATGGGTGACCGCGTAGAGGCCGTAGCGGTGCTCGCCGAGCAGCTCCCACAGCGGCGCGCGGAACAGCACCGAGACCGCGGTGGCGAGGTCGTCGGGACCGAGCATCGGGATGCCCAGCGCCGCCCGGGTCGGGCTGTGCGCGCCGTCGGCAGCGACCAGATAGCGGGCCTGGACCGTCCGCGACGGCCCGCCGTCCGTTGGGCGCAGCACCGCCCGGACGCCGTCGGGACCGCTGGTGACGCCGGTGACCTCGGTGCCGAGCAGCACGCTGGCCGGGCCGAGCGAGCGGAGGTGCCGCAGCATGACCGGCTCCAGGTGGTCCTGCGGCACGCAGGCCGGGCCGGTCGGGCTGACCATCGCCGCCTGCTCCCGGGTCGGCACGCCGATCGGCACGGTCGAGCCGTCGGCGGCGGTGGCCAGCGTCTCGCAGAACAGCTCGAGCCACTCGACCTCGGCGCCGCCGGCGCGGACGGCCGCCTCGAGCCCGAAGGAGCGCAGCAGCTCCATCGTGCGGGTGGTGACCCCGGTGGCGCGGGGATGCGCGGACAGGCGCGGCCGCCGCTCCACCAGCAGGCACTCGACACCCTGGTTGGCCAGGGTGATCGCGGTCATCAGGCCGGCCGGCCCGGCGCCGGCGATCAGCACCGGCGGTTGGTTGCTCCACGTGCTCGGCATGGTTCCTCCGTATCTTGCTTTCATCGGACACACTGTCTTTCGCGAGTCAGCATGTCTTCCGCAAGACGCATTGTCAAGTGAAATGTTAGAATGGCCCGCATGGCGACCCGGAAGTACCAGCAGCGCCTGCGTGCCGAGGCGGCCGAGGAGACCCGCCGGCGCATCCTCGACGCCGCCTACCGGCTGCTGCGCGCCGCGCCGTCCCAGCCGCTCAGCGTCGACCAGGTCGCGCGGGCGGCCAAGGTGGCCCGCTCGACCGTCTACCTGGTGTTCGGCTCGCGGGCCGGACTGTTCGACGCGCTGGCCGAGGACCTGCTGCGGCGCAGCGGCTTCGAGCAGGTGGTGCGGGCGGTGGCCAGCCCCGACGCGCGCGAGCACCTGCGCGGCGGCATCCGCGCCGGCGTGAGCATGTTCGCCAAGGAGCGCGACGTCATGCGGGTGCTGGTCTCGATGTCGCAGATCGACGAGCCGGACCTCGGGGCGGCCGTGCGGCGCGTCGAGCAGAACCGCGCCGGCGGCATGACCCACCTCGCCGGGCGGCTGGCGGAGCAGGGGGTCCTGCGGCCGGACGTCACCAAGGAGCAGGCGGCCAACCTCCTCTGGCTGCTGACCGGCTTCGACGCCTTCGACCAGCTCTACACCGGCCGTGGCCTGCCGGCCGAGGAGGTCGCCGAGCTGCTGATCGCCGCCGCCGAGCGCAGCCTCTGCAAGCCGTGAGCCCGGGCGGCCACAATTGAGCCGACGCCGCCGCGAGGGAGCCGCCATGGGGAGCAACGCCATGCCGCAGGGAGCCGGCCGGTGAGCGCGCCGGACGCGCCGGTGGCGATCGTCGGCGGCGGGCCGGTCGGGATGACCGCCGCGCTGGTGCTCGCCAGGCACGGGCTGCGCAGCGTGGTGCTCGAGTCGGAGCCGCGCCTGCTGGCCCAGGGCTCGCGCTCGATCTGCGTGCAGCGTGACGTGCTGGAGATCTTCGAGCGGCTGGGCTGCGGCCGGGCCATGGCCGACCGCGGGGTGTCGTGGACGCTGGGCCGCACCTACTACCGGGACGTCGAGCTGTTCCAGATCCGCTTCCCCGAGACCACCGGGGCCGCGTTCCCGCCGTTCGTCAACCTGCCGCAGGCGATGCTGGAGGTGTTCCTGCTCGACCGCGTGCGCAGCGAGCCGCTGATCGAGCTGCGCTGGAGCCACCGGGTCGAGGCGCTCTCGCAGGACGCCGACGGGGTGCGCCTGCGCGCCGCCACGCCCGCCGGCCCGGCCGAGGTCCGCGCCAGCTACGCGATCGGCTGCGACGGCGCCCGCTCGGCGATGCGGCGGCTGCTCGGCGTCGACTTCCCCGGCCACTCGTTCGACGACCGCTTCCTGATCGCCGACGTGCGCGTGGCGCTGCCGTTCCCCAACGAGCGGCGCTTCTTCTTCGACCCGCCCTTCAACCCCGGCCGGCAGGTGCTGGTGCACCCGCAGCCGGACAGCGTCTGGCGGATCGACTGGCAGATCCCGGCGGAGGTCGAGGTCGAGCAGGAGCGCGCCAGCGGCCGGCTCGACCAGCGCATCCGCGCGATCGTCGGCGAGGCCGACTACGAGCTCGTCTGGCTCTCCAGCTACCGCTTCCACCAGCGGGTCGCCGCCCGCTTCCGGGTGGGCCGGGCGTTCCTGGCCGGCGACGCGGCGCACCTGATGAGCCCATTCGGGGCACGCGGGCTGAACTCGGGCGTGGCCGACGCGGAGAACCTCGCCTGGAAGCTCTGGCTGGTGCTCGACGGCCGCGCCCCCGCCGGGCTGCTCGACACCTACGAGCTGGAGCGGCGCGCCGCCGCGCGCGAGAACGTGGCGATCACCAACGCCACCATGCGCTTCATGGTCCCGCCGACGCCCCTGCACCGGCTGCTGCGGGCGGCCGTGCTGCGCGGCAGCCCGCGGCTGCCGGCCCTGCGCCGCCTGGTCAACTCCGGGAAGCTGTCGGCGCCGTTCGTCTACCGCGCCTCGCCGATCGTGGAGCCCGAGGCCGGCACGCGCGGCACATCGGTCGCGGTCGCGCGTCCCGGCGCGGTCGCGCCCGACGCGCCCTGCCGGCGCCCCGGCTCGGACGGCGTCGGGCGGCTGCGGCAGCTGCTCGGCGACGGGTTCGTG
>DASVXQ010000658.1:0-1707 GCA_036392615.1 Actinomycetes bacterium
GGCAGGCGGGTCCGCCCGCTGGGCCGCCTCATCGGCGCCGCCGCGGTGGTGATCGGCGTGGCGCTGCTGACCGACACCGACATCCACGGCCCCGCGCTGCTGGCCGGCATCTGCCTGGGGTTCGTCCTGCTGACGCTCGACCCTGGCGTGACCCGCCGCCGCAGCGGCGGGCGGGGCTTCGACGAGCTGGCGGCGCTGGGCGGCGGGGACGCCCCGGCTGCCGGGCGGCCGCTGGCCAAACCGCCGGAGGACGTGCGTGGCCGCCGCTGAGGCAGGTCCGCCGCGCAGCTACGTCCGCCACGGGCGGGTGCTCCACCGGGCGGGCTGCTTCGCGGCGCTGGGCGGCACGCCATGGGAGTGGGCCGAGGGCATGACCGCCGCCGAGCTGGCCGAGCACCCGGCCGCCTCCGGCTACCGGCAGTGCGAGTACTGCATGCCGGAGCGGATGTGGCCGCAGGAGCCCCCGCGCCCCGGCCCGCCGCTGCTGGAGCGGGTCCGGCTCGCCCACGAGCACCTCACCAGGGCGGTCGAGCTGGAGCTCGACAAGGCGCGATGGCTGGAGCGGCGGGGCGAGCTGGCCGCGGCCGCCAACGCGCAGCGGACCGCCTGGGACTGGGAGCAGGCCGCCAAGGTGCTGGCCAGCTACGTGCCGGAGCTGCTCGACGACCACGACGGCGGGGACGCCGGGTCCGGCGGCCCGCCGGCTCAGACCATGCCCGAGTAGGCCACCACGCCACGCTGGCTCGCCTCGACGGCCTGGCGGGCCACCTCCGCCAGGGCGGGGTCCTCGGCCACTTGGGCGACCTGCTGGAGCAGGTCGATCAGCTGCTTGGTGACCCGCACGAAGTCGCCCGGGGTGATCTCCTCGTAGTCGAGCACCTGCTCGAGCGTCTCGCCCGCCGCCCAGCGGTAGGCCAGGTTGGCGAAGCCCGCGTCCAGCGGCCGGGTCAGCTCCAGGCCCTCGGCCTCCTCGTGGGTGTGGATCTCGTCCTGGAGCTCCGCCAGGGCGCGCAGCGCGCGGCGCACGCCGGCGGTCGGCGGGGCGGCCTCCTCGCCGGGCGGGCCGGGGTCGCCACGCGACTCGTAGACCAGGCTCGACACGCAGGCGGCCAGCTCGGCCGGGTCCAGCCCGCTCCACACCCCGCGGTGGATCGCCTCCACCACCGCCAGGTCGGCCTCGCTGTAGACGCGGCGCAGGGTCTCGCCCTTGGCGCTGAGCGCGAAGCCCTCCACGTAGCCGAGCCGCCCCAGCACCGCCAGCACCCGGTCGAAGGTGCGCACCAGCGAGCCGGTGCGGCGGTGCACCCGCTTGCTGATCCGCTCGGTCTCGCGCTCAAGCTGGTCCCAGCGCTGCATCCAGCGCTCGTGCTTGGGCAGGTCCGGGCAGCTGTGGACCGGGTGGGCACGGAGCTGGGCGCGCAGCTCGTCCAGCTCCGGGTCGTCGGCGGCGCTGGCGCGCCGGCGGCGCGGCTTGGACGGCCGCGGCGGGTCGAGCTCGGCGAGCGCCTCGGCGACCCTGAGCCGGAAGCGCGGGCTCTTGGGACTGAAGGGGCGCGGCAGGGCGATCTTGCCGACCACCACCGGCGCGGTGCCGAGGTCGCGCACGGACACCCGCCGGACCCGCCGGTCCTCGGTGACCACCAGCACGCCGGCGCCGCCGCCGCGGCCGCCGGCCGGGCCGATCACCGCCGCGAGCCCGCGGCGGCG
>DASVXQ010000659.1:0-27863 GCA_036392615.1 Actinomycetes bacterium
CGACACCCGCACGGCCGCGGCCCTGGCGCGCCACGCCGAGGAGGTGGGCGCGCTGGCGGCGGCCGCGGTGGTGCCGTTCTTCTTCCGCTACAGCCATGCCGAGCTGCAGCGGCACTTCGCCGCCCTGGCCGAGGCGGCGCCGCGGATCGGCCACTACGTCTACGAGAACCCCGAGCGCGTCGGCTACTCGGCCGGCGTCGGGCTGGTGGCGCGGCTGGTCGACCAGGTCCCCGGGATCCTCGGGGTCAAGGACACCGGCGACAGCGTGGGCAAGCTGGGCCAGTACCTCGCCTGCGCCGGCACGCCCATCCAGGTCTACACCGGCTCGAACCTGACCGTGCTGCCGGCGCTGGTGATGGGCGCGCGCGGCGCGGTCTCGGCGCTCGCCAACGCCGCGCCGGAGCTGCTGGTCGAGCTCAACCGCGCGTGGTGCGCCGGCGACCTGGAGCGGGCGCGCCGCCTGCAGCTGGCGCTGACCCGCCTGCAGGACTGTGTCGCCGGGCTGCCGTACATCGCGGCGATCAAGTACCTGGTCGAGCGTCGCGGTCTCCCTGCCGGGCGGACCCGGCCGCCGCAGCCGCTGCTGGACGCCGAGCAGCGCGCGACCCTGGACCGCCGCCTCGCCGCCCACGAGGACCTGGCCCCCTGGCTGGGACCCTGAGCGCGGCGGCTACCGGCCCGGGTCGACCAGGCGGCCCGACCGGGTGACGCGCACGCCGTAGTCCCGCTCGGCGGCCTTGGGGCTCACCAGGCCCTCGGCGACGTCGCGCGCGACCGCCTCGGGGTCGCGCGTCCGCGGGTCGTAGAACCCGCCGCCGCCCGGCAGCTCCAGCGTGAAGCGCGTACCGGCCGGCAGCGGCAGGCTCAGCTTCGGGTTCGGGCGGGTCCCGAGCGAGGTCCGGAACGCGCCCGGGGCGCCTGGCCCGCCACCGAGATAGCCCTCGGCGCGAAAGCGCATGCGGTCGGCCAGCGAGCTGACCAGGTACGGCTCGCCGGTCCGGACCTCGACCTCGATCCGCTGCCCCAGGCCCCCGCGGAAGCGTCCGGGCCCGCCGGAGTCGGTGCGCAGCTCCTTGGAGCGGACCACCAGCGGCGAGGTGGTCTCGATCAGCTCGACCGGCGCCGTGGCGATCCCGCTGGGGAAGCTCGTCGCCGACAGGCCGTCCTTGGTCGGCCGCGCGCCGGTGCCGCCGGCAGCGAAGAACACGGTGATGAAGCGGTCGGCGCCCTGCCCCCGCACGGTGGTGAGCCAGATGTTGCCGGCCCCCTCGGCCAGCACGCGCTCCGGGATCACCTGGCTGAGCGCGCCGAACACGGCGTGCGGCAGGAAGTGCCCGACGATGTGCCGGGCCGCGACCGCCGCCGGGAAGCGGGGATTCAGGATGCTCCCCTCCGGAGCCGTGGTGGTGACCGGCCGGAAGCTGCCGTCGTTGTGCGGCACCTCCGGGCAGATGGCGCACTTGAGCGCGTAGCTGGTGTAGGCGGCGGTGTAGTTCAGCACCACGTTCATGCCGCGAGCCACCTGCGGCGAGCTGCCGGCGTAGTCGACCGTGACCCGGTCGCCCCGCACGCCGACCTGGCAGGCGATCGTCACCGGCTCGTCCAGGCCGTCGGTCTGGATGGTGTGCCGGTAGTCGCCGTCCGGCAGGGCGGCGATCGCCTGGCGGGTGGCGGTCTCCGAGCGCTCCAGGATCTCGGCGCCGAGGTCGGAGAGGTCCTCCAGCTCGAAGTCCTCCAGGTACTCCAGCAGCCGGTCGGCGCCGACCTGGTTGCCGGCGACCTGGGCGTGGATGTCGCCGAGCACCTCGAAGGGCGCGCGCACGTTGGCCGCCACGATCCGCAGCAGCTGGTCGTTGGGCTTCCCCTGGTCGAACAGCTTGGTCATCGGGATGGCGAGGCCCTCCTCGTACACCTCGCCGGCGTCGGCCGAGAGGCCGCGGCCGCCGATGTCCATGGCGTGGCAGGTGTTGCCGAAGAAGCCGACCAGGCGGCTGCCGCGGAACACCGGGGTGACCACCGAGAGGTCGTTGAGCTGCCCCGAGGTCTTCCAGGGGTCGTTGGTGATCAGCACGTCGCCTGGTCGCAGCCGCTCCGGCGGGAACTCGGCCAGGAAGTGGTGCATGGACGTCGCCAGGGAGTTGATGTGGCCGGGGGTGCCGGTGACCGCCTGGGCGAGCATGCGCCCCTCGGCGTCGAACACCGCCGCGGACAGGTCGCCCGACTCGCGGACGATCGGCGTGAAGGAGGTGCGCTGCAACGCCGCCGCCTGCTCGTTGGTCACGGTGATCAGCCGGCTCCACAGGATCTCCAGCGTGGCCAGGTCGATGCTCACCGGACCTCCACCTCCAGGTTGCCGAGCCGGTCGACGCGGGCGTGGGCGCCGGGACCGATCACCATGGTCGACTCCCGCTCCTCGACCACCGCGGGCCCGTCGAACTCGGCCCCGGCCGCCAGGCGGTAGCGGTCGAGCACGTCCGTCTCGACGAACCCGTCAGCCTCCGCGAACCACGCCCGGCGGCGGCCCTTGCGGGCGTCTCCCGGCTGCCGGCCGCCGACGGTCACGTCGAGCTCCGGCTCCGGGCCCATCACCCGCACCCGCCAGGTCATCACCTCGGCCTCGACGCCCGGCGGCCGGTGGCCGTACAGGTCGGTGTAGGCGGCCGCGAACGCCGCCTCGATCTGGGCGGCCGGGTCGTCGTCGAGCTCGCCGCCGAGCTCGACGGTGATCGCCTCGCCCTGCCCACGGTGGCGCACGTCGGCGGCGAGGTCCACCCGGACCTGGGCGTCGGCCAGGCCGCTGGATGCGAGCTGACGCCTGCCCTCCCCGACGAGCTCGTCCAGGACCGCGCGGACCTGCCGCCACCGCGTCTGCCCCAGCGGCGCCGGCAGGCTGCGGGCGAACTCGAATCCGGGGGCGGCGGTCAGCATGCCGAACGCCGAGGCCACCCCGGCGCTCGGCGGGAAGACCAGCCTGGTGATGCCGAGCGCCCGGGCGACCCCCCAGGCGTGGACCGGCCCGGCCCCGCCGGTGGCGACCAACGTGAAGCGCCGCAGGTCCCTGCCCCGCTCGATGGCGTGCATCTGGGCGGCGCTGGCCATGTTCTCGTTGACCACGCGGTGGATGGCGGCCGCGGTCTCCTCGACCCCGAGGCCGAGCTGGCCACCCAGGCGACCGATCGCGGCACGGGCGGCGTCCTCGTGGAGGCGCATCTCGCCGCCCAGGAAGAACTCCGGGTTGAGGTAGCCGAGCACCAGGTCCGCGTCGGTCACCGCCGGGTCGGTGCCGCCCTGCCCGTAGCAGGCGGGCCCCGGGTCCGCGCCGGTGGACTCCGGACCGACCCGCGGCAGGCCGAACGGCCCCACGCCGGCGATGCTGCCGCCGCCGGCGCCGATCTCGATCAGGTCGATCACCGGCACGCGCAGGGGCATGCCGCTGCCCTTGGTGAAGCGGTAGACGCGGGCGGCCTCGAACTCGCGGGCCACCATCGGGATGCCGTCCTCGATCAGGCAGGCCTTGGCGGTGGTGCCGCCCATGTCGAACGCCAGCACCTTCGCCGAGCCGCTGCCCGCGCCCCAGAACCCGGCGCTGAGGGCGCCGGCCGCCGGGCCAGATTCCAGCAGCCTGACGGGATAGCGGCTGGCGGTGTCCACGCCGGCCAGGCCGCCAGCCCCGGTGGAGAGCATGATCCGCAACGGCCCCCGGAGGCCGAGCCGTTCCAGGCGCTTGGCCAGCATCTCGAGGTAGCCGGCCACCAGGGGGAGGACGTAGGCGTTGGCGACTACCGTCGAGGTGCGGGCGAACTCTCCGAGCTCGGGTGACACCTCGCTGGACAGCGAGATCGCCACGCCGGGCAGCTCGCGCCGGAGGAGTTCGCCGACCGCGCGCTCATGGTCGGGATGGCGGTAGGCGTGCAGCAGGCTGACGGCCACCGCCTGGATGCCCTCCCGGTCCATGCGCCTGGCGATCCGGCGGAGCTCCAGCGGGTCCAGCGCCAGCTCGACGGTGCCGTCGGCCAGCACCCGCTCGCTGGCCTCGAACCGCAGCCGGCGGGGCACCAGCGGCTCGGGCATCTCGAGGAACAGGTCGTAGAGGTCGTAGCGCAGCTCGCGGCGGATGCTGAGGACGTCGCGGAAGCCCCTGGTGGTGATCAGCGCCGTGGTCGCCCCCTTGCGCTCGATCAGCGCGTTGGCGACCAGGGTGGTGCCGTGCACTACCTCGTCGACGCAGCTGGCGCCGACCCGTTCCAGCAGCCGGCCGATGCCGGTCTCGACCGCGACCGAGGGATCGCCGGGAGTGGTCAGGACCTTGGCGTTGGCGGTGACCCGGCCGCCTTCGACCAGCACGAGGTCGGTGAAGGTCCCGCCGATGTCGACGGCGATCCTGGTCCTGCTCATGGCACAGCTCCCGGGTCGAATGGGGATGTCCGCGGCGTCCGGCGGTCAGGCGAGCCAGCAGGCCGCGGGATGGTCGCGGGCCTTGTCCTCGAACGGTGGCGGGTCGGTGGCGCAGCGGTCCACCGCGATGGGGCAGCGGGTGTGGAAGCGGCACCCGGAGGGCGGGTCGACGAGGTCGGGCGGTGACCCGGAGAGGATCACCCTGCGGCGGGTCACCTCGACCTTCGGGTCCGGGATCGGCACCGCCGACAGCAGCGCCTTGGTGTAGGGGTGCCTGGGGTCCTCGTAGATGGCGTCCCGGTCGCCGACCTCCACGATCTTGCCTGCGTACATGATCGCGACCCGGTGCGAGATGTGGCGCACCACCGACAGGTCGTGGGCGATGAACAGGTAGGTGAGCCCGAGCCGTTCCTGGAGGTCCTGGAGCAGGTTGACGACCTGCGCGCGGACCGAGACGTCCAGCGCCGACACCGGCTCGTCCGCCACCACGAACTCCGGCTCCAGCGCCAGCGCCCTGGCGATCCCGATCCGCTGCCGCTGGCCGCCCGAGAACGCGTGCGGGTAGCGGTGCATGTCCGTGGCGCGCAGCCCCACCAGCTCCAACAGCTCGGCGACCCGGTCCTCGGCGTCCCTGGTCTGCCCGACCAGGCCGTGGACCAGCAGGGGCTCGGCGACGATGTCGAACACTCGCATGCGCGGGTTGAGGCTGGCGTAGGGGTCCTGGAAGACCAGCTGCATGTTGCGCCGCAACTGCCGCAGCGGCTCACCGGTGACGTGGGTGATGTCCTGGCCGTTGAAGCGGATGGTCCCGGCGGTGGGCTGCAGGCGGCGGAGCACCGCGCGCCCGGTGGTGGTCTTGCCCGACCCCGACTCGCCGACGAGCCCGAGGGTCTCGCCCCTTCGGATCTGGAAGGAGACGTCGTCGACCGCGTGGACGAACAGCTTGTGCTGGCCCCAGAACCCCGCGCGCCCGACCGGGAACCGGATGGTCAGGCCGTCGACCTGGACGATCGGCGCGTCCGAGGCTCCATCAGGCCTGCGCTGGCTGGACTGCGATCTCAGCGAAAGCACGCCAGCATGCCACCTCCCTTCCTGCATCGTGCCGGTCGAGCGGCGGCATCTCCTCCACGCACCGGTCGATCGCGAGCGGACAGCGCGGCTGGTATGGACAGCCGGCGGGGGGCCGGATGAGCTCCGGCGGCGTGCCGTCGATGCCGGACAGGCGGTGCTGCACCAGGTCCAGGCGCGGGGTCGAGCGCAGCAGCCCGGTGGTGTAGGGGTGGCCCGGTCGCTCGAACAGCTCGGCCAGCGGGCCGGTCTCCACGATCTTGCCCCCGTACATCACCGCCACGCGGTGGCACACGCCGGCCACCACGCCCAGGTCGTGCGTGATCAGCAGGACCGCCAGGCCGAGCCGCTGCTGGATCTCGGCGATCAGCTCCAGGATCTGCGCCTGGATGGTCACGTCCAGCGCGGTGGTGGGCTCGTCGGCGATCAGCAGCTCCGGCTCGCAGGCCAGCGCCATCGCGATCATGATCCGCTGGCGCATGCCGCCGGAGAACTCGTGCGGGTACTGCTCGGCGCGGCGCCGCGGTGACGGCATGCCCACCAGCTCCAGCAGCTCGATCACGCGGTCGTTGGCCTGCCGGCGGCTCATGCTCAGGTGGTGCCTGAGCACCTCGCCGATCTGGGTCTTGACCGGGAACAGCGGGTTGAGGGAGGTCATCGGGTCCTGGAAGACCATGGCGACCTCCTTGCCCCGGATGCGCCGGGCGAGCCGCGCGCCGGCCGGCCCGCGCAACGACTCGCCCTTCCAGGTGATCTGGCCGCCGGTGACCTTCCCGGGGAGCTGGATCAGTCCCATGATCGCCTGGGCGGTCACGCTCTTGCCCGAGCCGGACTCGCCCACCAGGCCGAGCGTCTCGCCCTTGTCGAGCGAGAGGGAGACGTCGCGGACCGCCTCGGCGACGCCGCGGCGGGTGAAGAAGCGGACCTGGAGGTCCTCGACCTCCAGCAGCCTGGGCTCGCCGCGGGCGTTCATGCCATGGTCCCCTGGCTGATCTCGCTCGACGAGCGTGCGAAGCGCTTCTCGCGCTCCTGCGGGTCGGCCGCCACCCGCAGCCAGCTCGCGAACAGGTTGACGCCCAGCACCGTCAGCGCGATGGCCAGGCCCGGGAAGGTGATGATCCACCAGCCGTCGAACAGGTAGTCGCGGCCCTGGGCGACCATCAGCCCCCAGGACACCTGCGGCGGCTGGATGCCGACGCCGAGGAACGACAGGGCCGCCTCGGCGAGCACGATGCGGGCGAACTCGAGCACGGCGAGCGTCAGCAGCGGCGAGGCCAGGTTGGGCAGGAGGTGCCGCAGGATCACCCGCCACGGGCGGCAGCCGACGATCTCGGCCGCCTCGACGTAGGGCGTCTCCTTGGCGGACAGCACCACCCCCCGGGTGATGCGCGCGTAGACCATCCAGCCGTTGATCGCCAGCACCACGATGATAGTGGTCATGCTCGGCCCGATGGCCGCCAGGATCACCAGCGCCAGCAGCAGGCCGGGGAAGGCGACCTGGGTGTCGACCACCCGCATGATCACCGAGTCGAAGCGCCCGCCCCGGTAGCCGGCGAGCAGGCCCATCAGGATGCCGAACGTGCCGGCCAACAGCACCACGGAGAGGCCGACCACCAGCGAGACCCTGGAGCCGAAGATCAGCCGGGACAGCACGTCGCGTCCGAGCCCGTCGGCCCCCAGCGGGTAGCTCATCGACCCGCCGTCCGCCCAGAACGGCGGTGCGAGGCGGTTCCGCAGGGACTGGGCGGCCGGGTCGTGCGGGGCCAGCCAGGGCGCGAACACGGCCGTGGCGACCAGCAGCGTCACGATCGCCACCCCGAACAGCCCCGCCTTGTCCTGGCGCAGCTCGAGCACGGCGCTCTGGACGGCTCGCAGGACGTCGTAGGGCCGGCCGCGCAGGAACTCCTGGTGCTGGGCGGCGTGCTCGGTCTCGCGCCGCCGGGTCTTGCCGAGGTCTGGCTGTGTTCTGGCCATGTCACACCAGCTTGATGCGAGGGTCGACGGCCTTGTAGAGGATGTCGATGGCGACGTTGACGAGCACGACCATCAGCGCGACCACGAAGACGATCGCCTGGAGCAGGATCAGGTCCTGCTGGTCGAGCGCCTGGTTGGCGAGCAGCCCGACGCCCGGCCAGGCGAAGACGGTCTCGACCACCACCGAGTAGCCCGCCAGCGCGCGGATCAGCTCCCAGCCGGTGAGGGTCAGCGCCGGGATGGAGGCGTTGCGCAGCGCGTGGACGCCGACGATGCGCCGGCGCGGCAGCCCCTTGGCGTCGGCGGTCTTGACGTACTGCTGGTTGAGCTCGTCGATCATCGACGAGCGCACGATCATGGCGATCCGCCCCAGCGCCGGCAGCGCCAGGGCCAGCATGGGCAGCACCAGGTGCTCCGGGCCGCCCATGCCGGCGGTGGGGAAGAGCCTGATCCGCACCGCGAACACCAGGATCAGCAGCAGCGCCAGCCAGAACTGCGGGATCGACAGGCCGGCCAGGCTCAGCACCACGGCGAGCCGGTCGAGCGTCCGCCCCGGCCGCAGCGCCGCCAGCACGCCGAGCGGGATCGCCAGCAGCACCGCCAGCGCGATGGCGGCCAGCACGAGCTCCAGCGTGCGCGGCAGCGCCTCCAGCACGATGTCGATCGCCGGACGGCGCTGCCACAGCGACGTCCCCAGGTCGCCTCGCGCCAGCTGCCCCACGTAGGAGGCGAACTGCACCGGGATCGACCGGTCGAGGCCGAGCTGGTGCTTGAAGGCGGCGCGCTCCTGCGGGCTGGCTTCCAGGGGCAGCATGACCTTGACGGGGTCGCCGACCATCCTGGTGAACACGAACACCATGATGGTCACGCCGAAGATCACCAGGAAGCCCTGCGCGACCCTGCGTACCGCAAACCGGCCCATGACGATCTCCCTGTCAGCGCCGCATCAGCTGTTGCCGGAGACGCTCATCTCCTTCAGCAGGAGCTTGGCGTCGACCCGCGGCTGCCAGTCGAGACGCTTGCTCATCCCGTAGATGTCGTCGTTGTTGACCAGGAAGAGGAAGTAGGCGTTGTCGCAGGCCAGCTGGCCGGCCTGGTTGTACATCGCCTGCCGCTGCTGCTCGTCGAGCTCGGTCCGCGCCTTGTCGACCAGCTGCTTCAGCTGGGCGTCGCTGTTGGAGGAGCCGATGCCGCCGTCCTCGTAGTAGGTGGAGTACTGACGGTCGGCGTCCAGCAGCTCGTTGGAGCTGGAGACGAAGATCGCGTCGGCGCGGTTCTTCTGGTCGAACAGGCGGTTCAGGTACTCGTCGAACTGGAAGTTCCGCACGTTGACCTTGAGGCCGATCTCCTGCCAGAAGTTCTGCACCGCCTGGATCGTCTCGGCGTCCTTCAGCCAGCGGCCGGTCTCGCCGACCAGCTCGATGGTCTTGCCGGTGGCGCCGGCCTGCTGGAGCAGCGACTGCGCCTTGGCCTTGTCGTAGGGGTAGGGCTGGAGGCTCTGGTTGTAGCCGAAGAACGACGGGCTGAGGATCTGGCAGGTGTCCGGCTTGGCGAGGCCGCCGAAGATGCCGCTGACGATGTCGTCCTTGTTGACCGCGTAGTTCAGCGCCTGCCGCACGCGCGGGTCGGCGGTGATGCCGCCGCGGGCGTTGAGGATGATCATCGGGTGCTCCTGCCCGGTGACGTGGGCCGACTTCGGCGCCCGCTTCACGTCCTCCGGCAGCAGGTTGGTGACCAGGTCGTAGTCGCCGGCCAGCAGCCCGGACAGCCGCGTGCCGCCCTCGGCGACGAACTTGTAGGTGACCGTGGTGATCGACGGCTTCTCGCCCCAGTAGCTGGGGTTGCGGTCCAGGGTGATGTGGTCGCCGCGCACCCATTCCTTGAGCAGGTACGGCCCCGTGCCGACCGGCTTGGACGCGAACGAGGAGTCCGAGGAGGCCTTGGCGGGGACCATCTTCATCCAGTACATGCGCGACGGCAGGATCGGGTCCGGGCCCTTGGTGACGATGTCGACCGTCAGGTCGTCGACCTTCCTGGCGTCGGTGATGGTCGAGAAGAACCCGGACTGCTCGGACTTGAAGGACGGGGCGATGATCCGCTTCACGCTGGTGACCACGGCGTCGGCGTTGAACGCCTCGCCGTTGCTGAACTTGACGTTCGGCCGAAGCTTGAACTCCCAGACGTCGTCCTTGCCGCCCGGATGGGTCGGCTCGCCGGCCGCCAGGCCGGGCTCGAGTTGCTTGCCGTCGGGGGAGCGGACCATCAGCGTCTCGTAGATGTTGTCGTTGACCGCGCGCTCGCCACCGTCGTCCTTGAGCTGTGGGTCGAGCGAGGTCGGCTCCGACCCGATCGCGATGGTGATCGAGCCGCCGGAGGCGCCGGCGTTGCCGCCCTTGCCGCCCCCGCCGCCGCAGGCCGCCAGCAGCAGTGCGGTCACGGCCAGCAATGCCACAACGCGGGAGACTTTCATGCCCCCACTCCTTTCACCGAACTCCAATGACGGCTGACAGGGGTGATAGGTGAGGCCGCAGGCGTTTCCGGCGTGGTCTGGGACAGGACCGGCGCGGCGGAGATTCGCCGGTCCTCTGGGGTGAGCAGCGCCACCGGTGGTCTGGCGATTTATCTTGACGTTCAGATGGTTTGCCGTCAACCGGCGCGGTAGGGACCGCTGGTGATGCCGTAGATCCTGCCGTCGGGAGCGCGGAAGTGCGCCCAGGCGAACTCCTTCCAGGAGTGGGTCTCGTGGAGGAAGGTCACGCCCCGGGCCTCCAGCTCCGCCCGTGCGCCGGCGACGTCCTCCACCAGGAACTCCACCACCGGGCCGGTGTCGAACTCGGGGAAGTGCTCGTGCTCGGGGCCGAAGACCTCGACCCATTCCCCGGTGCCGGTGCGCAGGATGGTCAGTTCGGGGCTCGCGTGGAACGTCCCGAGACCAATGACGTCACGGAAGAATGCGACGGTATCCTCGTACCGGTCGGTCGCGGTGCCCACCCAGACAAGACCCTTGACGTCCATCAGGAACCAGTCCCTCCTCGCTCCTGCTTCGCCCGCTGGATCAGCCGAAGGAGCAGCTCTGGGTGCAGCGGCACCCGGTTGACGTTGACCTCGAGCGGCTTGAGCGCGTCCACCACGGCGTTGGCGATCGCGGCGGGCGGCGAGACCGCGCCGCCCTCCCCGACGCCCTTGATCCCGAACGGGTTGAGCTCGGAGCGGAACTCCTGGTGGCCGACCTCGACGGGGGGGACCTCGCTGGCGGAGGGGGCCAGGTAGTCCATGTAGGTGCCGCTCAGGAGCTGGCCGTCGGGATCGTAGGAGACCTCCTCGTACAGCGCGTTGCCGATGCCGTGCGCGACCCCGCCGTGGATCTGTCCCTCGACCACGGTCGGGTTGAGCATCTGGCCGCAGTCGTCGACGGTGAGGTAGCGCAGCACCGTCACCATCCCGGTGTCCTCGTCGACCTCGACCGCGACCACGTGCGTGCCCGAGGCGAAGGTGACCGTCGGCGGCACGAAATAGTGCTGAGCCTGGAGCCCCGGCGCCATCCCGGGCGCCAGGCGGCTGCGCGGCCCAGGGGCCGCGGCGGCCGCCACCTCGGCGAGGGTGCAGCCCCGCTCGGGCGCCCCCTTCAGGTAGGCGCGACCGTCGCGCAGGTCGAGGTCGGCAGGGTCGGCTTCCAGCAGCTCGGCGGCGATCGCCAGGGCCTTGCGCCGGACCTCGATGGCGGCCACGCCGACGGCGGTCCCGGCGGTGACCGCGCTGCGGCTGGCGAAGGTGCCGATGCCGTACTGGATCAGGCTGGTGTCGCCGGCCCTGACCGTCACCTGGTCGGGATGGACGCCGAGCTGGTCGGCGCAGACCTGCGCGAGGGTGGTCTCCAGGCCCTGCCCGTGCGGCTTGGCGCCGGTGAACACCGTGACCCGCCCGCTGGCGTCGACCCGGACGATCGCCCCCTCGTGGGGCCCGTAGCCCGACCCCTCCACGTAGGACGAGACCCCGATGCCGACCCGCCGGCCCTGCTCCCGCAGCTCCCGCTGGCGCCCGCGCAGCTCCTCGTAGCCGAACAGCTCGAGCGCCCGGTCGAGCTGTTCGGGGTAGTCGCCACCGTCGTAGGTGATGTCGACGCCGTCGCGGTAGGGCATGCCCATCCGGTAGGGCATGGCTGCCGCGGGGATGAGGTTGCGGCGCCGCACCTCGACCGCGTCCAGGCCCAGCTTCGCGGCGATCAGGTCGACCACCCGGTCCATCGCGAACACCGCCTCCGGCCGCCCGGCCCCGCGCACCGGGGTCACCGGGGCCTTGTTGGTGAGGACGTTGCGCGCCTCGAAGGCGAAGGCGTCGATGCGGAACTGTCCACGCAGGTGGGCCGCGGCGTTGTAGGAGACCGTGATGGCGTAGGGGTTGTACGCGCCGCAGTCGACCAGGAAGCGGTCGCGCAGGGCCAGCACGCGGCCGTCGGCGTCATAGCCGGCCTCGACGTCGTGGACCTGGTCGCGGGCGTGGCGGGTGTTGGCCAGGTTCTCGCGGCGGTCCTCGATCCAGCGCACCGGCCGGCCGAGCCGCATGGCCAGGAACGGGACGAGGATGTCCTCGCTGAACACGCCGGTCCCGAAGCTGCCCCCCATGTCCGGCGCGACGAACCGGACGCCCTCGGGCTCCAGGTCGAGCATCCTGGCGAGGTAGTCGCGCACCAGGTGCGGCCGCGCGTTGGTGCCCCAGACCTCCATGGTGCGGCGGCCGGGATCCCAGCGCGCCAGGATCCCCCTGGTCTCCATCGCGTTGCCGAGGGTCCGGCCCATGACGAAGCGCTCCCGCAGCCGCATGGGCGCGGCGGCCAGCGCGGCGTCCACGTCGGCGGTCTCGAAGGCGAAGCTCGCCGCGACGTTGTCGCCGAGCTCTGCGTGCAGCACGGGCGCGCCCTCGGCGACCGCGGCGTCCGCGTCGGCGACCACCGGCCTGGGCTCGTAGTCCACCTCGATCCGCTCGAGCGCGTCCTCGGCGGTGTACGGGTCGGTGGCCACCACCGCCGCGACCGGCTGGCCGACCCAGAAGACCTCCGCGTCCGCCAGCACCGGCATCGGGCAGGACTTCACCTCGATCGGGACCTTGCTGCGCAGCAGCGGCGAGATCTCGTTGCGGGCGCCCTCGACGAACGGTCCGACATGGCCCCTGAGGTCGGCGGCGGTGACCACGGCCACCACGCCGTCGACCTCCAGCGCCGCGCCCACCTCCAGCCTGGAGATGGCGGCGTGCGCCGCGGTCGAGCGCAGGATCGCCACGTGCAGCAGGCCGGCGACGCGCAGGTCCGCGACGAAGCTCCCGGCCCCGGTGAGCAGCCGCCGGTCCTCCTTGCGGCGCAGCCGCTGGCCGACGAAGCGCGGCGGCCGGACGTCGAGGCCGGGCTCGCTCACCGCGCCGGGCCCCCCTCGACCGCCGGGGCCTCGCGGAGCTGCCGCGCGGCGGCCTGGACGGCCTCCACGATGTTCTGGTAGCCGGTGCAGCGGCAGAGGTTGCCGGAGAGGTGCTCACGGATCTCCTGCTCGGTCGGTGCGGGCTCGTCGGCCAGCAGCTCGCACACGCTCATCAGGAACCCCGGGGTGCAGAAGCCGCACTGCAGGGCATGGTGCCGCGAGAACGCCTCCTGGATCGGGTGCAGCGAGCCGTCCGCGGCGGCCAGCCCCTCGACCGTGGTCAGCTCGTGGCCCTCCGCCTGCACGGCCAGCAGCAGGCAGGAGCGGACCGACCGGCCGTCGAGCAGGATCGTGCAGGCGCCGCAGACGCCGTGCTCGCAGCCCAGATGGGTGCCGGTGAGGCCGAGCTGATCGCGCAGGAAGTCGGCCAGGGTCGTCCGCGGCTCGGCCTGCCCGCGCAGCGTGCGACCGTTGACGGAGACCTCGAGCTCACGCCGGCCCGCCATCGCCGCCCCCTCTCCGCTCCGCCCGGCCTCTGGCTTCGACCAGGGCACGCCGGGCGAGGACCTTGGCGACGTGCCGCCGGTAGGCGGCCGAGCCCTGGAGGTCGTCGGATGGCTCGATGGCGCCGTCGACCAGGGCGACCGCCTCGTCCAGCTGGGCGTCGTCCGGCTTGGAGCCGACCAGCGCCTCCTCGGCGGCCCGCGCCCGCACGGCCTGGTCCCGCACGCCGATGAGGACCAGGCGCGCGTCGCCGACCGAGCCGTCGTCGTCCAGCGCCAGCAGCGCGCCGACGCCGGCGATGGCGAAGTCGCCGTGGCGGCGGGCCAGCTCCACGAAGGTCGAGCCGACCCGCCCGGCCGGGAGCCGCAGGCGGACCTCCTTGAGGACCTCGTCCGGTTCCAGCGTGGTGGTGAAGTAGGTGACGAACAGCTCCTCGACCGCCAGGGTGCGGGCGCCCCGCGGCCCGACGACCTCGCACTCGCCATCGAGCGCGAGCGCCAGCGCCGGCCATTCCGCCGCCGGGTCGGCGTGGGCGAGGCTGCCGCCAACGGTGCCGCGGTTGCGGATCGCCACGTGCCCGATCGACTCCACGCCCTCGGCGAGCATGGCGCAGCGCCGCCGCAGCCCCGGCAGGTCCTGCACGGTCCGGTGCCTGGTCATCGCGCCGATCACCAGACGGCCGTCGTCGTCGCGCAGGTAGTCCAGCTCGCGCACGCGGTTCAGGTCGACCAGCACGCCCGGACCGGCCAGCCGGAAGGCGAGCAGCGGTACCAGGCTCTGACCGCCGGCCAGCAGCTTGGCCTCGTCGCCGTAGCGGGCCATCGCCTCGACCGCCTCCTCGAGGCTGGCGGGCGCGAGGTAGTCGAACGGTGGAGGTTTCACGGCCCTCCCGGATGCTCAGTCCTGGCGGACTCGCCGCCACAGGTCGCCGAACAGCTCGTCCAGGTCCACCTCGTCCACGCCGGGGGTGGAGATCTCCCGTGGGTAGTTGGCCTTGCGGGTCGCATCGATGCCGACCTTGGTGACCAGGTGGGAGCCTCCGGCCGGGTCGTAGGAGGCGGGGTCGAGGGGGGATCCGCGGGAGTTCGTCACCACGAACGCGTCGGTGTCGAAGCGGACCCGGGTGGCGATCGCGTGCCAGACGTCGGCGTCGCTGGTGATGTCGACGTCGTCGTCGACCACCACCACGTACTTGAGGAACGGGTCGGCGGTGAAGGCGGCCATGGCCGCGTTCTTGGGGTCGCCCTCGATGAGCTTCTCCATCTGCACGTAGCAGATGTAGCGGGAGCGGCCCGACGGTGGCACGTAGACCGCTTTGACCCCGCCGCTGGCGATCCGGCAGGTCTTGTAGATCTGGCTGTTGCGGGTCACCCCCGACAGCAGCAGGTTGTCGCGGTGCCCGACGTAGGAGCTGTGGTAATGGGCGTTGCGGCGCATGGTGATGGCCTTGCAGTAGACCACCGGGTTGTTGCGCTCGGGACCGTAGGTGCCCGGGTACTCGCCGAAGGGCGCCTCCGGCTCGCGTTCGGTCGGGTGGATCTCGCACTCCAGCACGATCTCGGCCCAGGCCGGCACCTCGAGGTCGATGGTCTCGCACTTCACCATCTCGAGCGGCTCGCCGAGCATGGCGCCGGCGATGGTGAACTCGTCCACGTCGATCCCGGTGAACGACAGGCACCCCAGCTCGACCGCCGGGTGGACGCCGTTGAACACCGCCATCGGCGTCGGCCGGCCGTGCTTGAGGTTCTTCTGCATGATGTAGTGGCCGTGCGCCGTCTCCGAGATCTGGATCCCGAACTTGTTGCGGCTCTTGGCCTGGAGGCGGTAGATGCCGACGTTGGCGACCCCGGTGTCGGGGTCGCGCATGGTGTCGTAGCCGAGCGTGATGTAGCGGCCCCGGAGGTCCTCGAAGCCGGGATCGACCTGCCCGGAGTCCAGCTCGTGGTACTTGAGCATCGGCAGCTTGGTGACGTCGACGTCGTCGCCGGTGATGACCACGTCCTTGACCGCGCCGCTGTCGACCAGCTTCGGAGGGATCGCCTTGTCCTCGCGCCGCATGTACTCCAGCACGAAGTCCCGCGGCGTCGCGGTCGGCTCCAGGCCGATCGCCATCGCCAGCCGCGGGAAGCTGGCGTGCACGTTGGTCACGCAGGGGATGTCGGAGCCCTTGATGTTCTCGAAGATCACCAGCGGGAAGCGGCGTTCCCGCTCCAGCCGCCAGAGAATCGCGGTCGCCTCGTAGACCGGATCGACCTCGCGCTTGATGCGCAGCACCTCGTCCGGGTGGTGCTTCTCGAGGAACTCGATGAACGACTGCAGATCCTGCGCCATGGGGCCTCCCGTCAAAGCTCCCCCGGCGGCCGCCCGGAGCCTCTGCCGGAAGATATCTTAACGTCATAGCATCTTCGCATCCGGCTGGGCGCCCACGCAAGCGTGGCGCACCGCCCAGGGACGCATGGCAGCCGCCGGGCCCAGCCGGCTTCCGGTGCCGCGAGGCTGTTGTGACGGCTTGCGGGCGGCGATGACCTGGATGTCCGGGAGCATTGACCATGGCACGCGGTCCCGGGCGACCATCATGAGTCGCTGTGCCCCAAGGATCGCGGCCAGCTCGACAGGCAGGCCGGCCTGGTCCCCGGTCCAGCGGCGCAGCCGGCTCCGCCGCGGGCCGGCGGGGAAGACGTCGGCGATCACCAGCACGCCGCCGTCGGTGAGGACCCGCTGGACCTGCTCGACCCCGGCCTCCAGGTCGTTCCAGTGGCGCAGCGACATGGTCACCAGCACCACGTCGAAGCGCAGGCTCGCGAACGGCAGCCGCTCCGCGGCGGCAGGCAGGTAGTGGATTCCCGGCCGCCGGGTGGTCGAGGCGGCGACCGCCACCATCGTGGTGGAGACGTCGACCCCGACCAGCGTCGCCGAGGGATAGTGCCGGCGGGCCTGGCGGAGCAGCCGCCCGGTGCCGCAGCCGACGTCCAGGACGCGCCTGGGCTGTGGCGCCAGCTGCCGGGCGAGCTCCAGCACGGCGTGCTGCGCGGGCTCGTAGAGGGTGGGTTGCAGGAGGCTGTGCTCGTAGGTCGGCGCCCAGGCGTCGAAACCGGGGCCGCCACCATCCACCTGGGCCGACCCTCGCCGGTGGCGGGCACCCGGCGGTCGGCGGCTCATCGGAAGCCCGCCTGTTCCAGGCCGGTGGTGGCGCTGGCCGGGATGCGGACCGTCCAGCCCTGACGGGCCAGCGTGGCGCGGTCGAAGGTCTGCAGGTCGACCCGTCGTGGCCCGTAGAAGGCTTCGAAGGTCCACGACGACCCTGGGTCGGCGACTTCGAAGCGGCTGCTTCGTCCAGGCTGATGGGCGCCCAGGGTCAGCCGGGCGCCGTGCTGGTCGACCAGCACGACCTCAAGGGTCAGATGGGTCTGGTTGTCGATGGTCACGGCCGGCACGTGGCGCACGCCGCCCGCGCCGACCTGGACGGCGATCAGCCATCCTGCGAAGGCCAGGTAGAGCGCGGCCGCCACGACCAGCAGTGCGGTGATGACCAGGTTCGGCTCGGCGACACGGTCGTCCAACCGTGCATTCATGCCACACCCCTCGAGCGCTTGGCGTCCCGTGCCCGCTACAAGGCGTCGGTCCGGCCGCGGATGCCGGCGCGGCCCGCGTGGGACGCAGGTGTCTAGCTGGGCAGAGGGGTGGCCGGCGGGCCCCTGGGCGCGCCGGCGGTGTGGTGGAGCCGCCGCCGCGCCGTCCGGGCACCGGGGCACCGGCCGCGCAGCCGGCGCTGCCCGCCGGTGGTCAGCTTGAGCGCGAGCAGCCCGTGGACCCCACTGGGGCCCGGCTCCGGCCGGGCCGGGCCGACCTCGCCAGCGCCGCGGTCACGGACCGGCAGCACGCCAAGCTCGAGCGCCGCCAACGATCCGCCGGCCAGCGACCGCGCCGGCGGGCCGGCTGGCCGTGGCCCCAGCGGCGTGCCTGCCGGGCTCGCCAGGGCCACGAGCAGCAGCGCGATCGTGGCGAGCGGGAGCATCCGGACGCGGCGCATGGCTCAGTCTGAGCGGATCTGCCGGTCGGCGCCAGCCACCGGCGGCGATGCCGTGCCCGACGCTGGAGCAGGGGGCTGGCGCGCCAGTCCTCTTTGCGTCATCGCCGGCGTTTCCCGCTTCCGCTTCGCCCGCGCCGCCTGCGGCTGCCGTGCTGCGCTGGGCGCCGGCGCGGCGTGGCGGTGGTCTCCGCCGTCGCCGCGGGACCGGCCGCCTGGGCGGCGGCCTCCCGGGCGCTGGCGCCCGCCCCTCGGCTCGGGACGGCCGGCCGCGCGGCCGGGGCGACGGCACCCTGGACCGCCCGGTCGTTGCCGCGTTCGAACGCGACCACCAGCGGCGAGGCCACGAACACCGACGAGTACGTGCCGACCAGGATGCCGACCAGCAAGAGGTCGGCGGGGGCTACGGCGGCTACAACGAGGACCACGAGTTCTTCGGATACCGCCAGTCGATCTGACCGAGCGGCCAGCAGAGGCCGCATGACCCACCCGCGCGACACCGTCCGCCGCCACCCAGTGCCGTAGCCGGCAACGTCTGCCCGGTCGGCGCCGGGCCCCAGTGGGGTAGCTCAGCGGAAGGGTCGCTTGCTGAACTGGATCTCCGACTGGTAGCTGGGGTCGTCGGCCGGGCTTGTGGCATCGGTCATGGGCACTCCTTTTCAAATCGCAGGACGGTTGCGTTGCAGCGATGGCATCCGCCGGTTGCAGGCTCGCCGCCTACTCCGGAATCGGCTCGGTGCGCCCCCGGCCGTTGTGCTCGTGCTCGCCTGCCCGGTCGGAGACGCTCGGGCCCAGCAGCTCGACGATGAAGTGGCGGCTTGGCCGTTCGGTGACATTGGTGATCTGGTGCGGCGGGAGCCCATCGCGACCCACGGCCCGGTAGGAGACCAACCCGTCCTCGACGTGCTGCAGCACGGGCCGACCCTTGAGCCGCGCGCGCATGGTCGCGGGCTCGGCGTAGATGATCAGGTGGTCGTGCAGGTGCCGGTGCGGCGCGCAGGTCTCCCCGGGGCCGAGGAGCAGCTCCCAGACGCGCAGGCGCTCGTTCTCGAACAGCAGTGTCGTACCGACGTCGGCGGTCGGCTCCGATGCGCTCATGACGCTCCTTGTGGCGTGTCGGTGCGATCCGGTGGGTGGTGGAGCGCGAACGGTCAGGGCTTGGTTGCGGCGGCCACGAAGGCGGTGGCTCCGCCGAAGAAGCAGCCGCTGGCGTCCGCTCGGCCAAGCTCCGCCCACCAGTCGTCCAGTCGGCCAGCGGGCACGGCGCCCGATGCGCGCAACTGGGTCGCCGGCCCGGCGAGCAGCTGCTGGAAGAACTCCAGACCGGTGAGCACCACCTGCGGCCGGACGACCACGTCGACCAGGCCGCCGCTGGTGAGCAGCCGTGGCAGCTGCCGGCCCATCCATCCTTCGGCGGCGTCGTCGGCCAGCGCGTCGAGGACCTGGCGGGTGGTCGCCCGGTCGGAGTGGTCGAGGAACACGGTGCCAAGGTCGAACTCCAGCAGCGCGACGCGCCCGCCGGACCGGGTGACCCGAGCCAGCTCGGCGACGGCCCGCCGCGGGTCCGGGAGGTGCTGCAGCAGGGTCTCGGCGCGGCAGGCATCGAAGCTGGCGTCGCCGAACGGCAGGTCCGCCACGTCGGCGTGCTGGAACGCGGGCCGGTGGACGAGGTTGGCGGTGCGGCGGCGGGCCTCGCCCAGCATGGCCTGGCTGGTGTCGACCCCGACCGCCTTGCCGCCCCGACCCACGAGCGCGGCCAGCTCGGCGCTGCCCTGGCCGTAGCCGCAGCCGGCGTCCAGGACCGTCTGCCCGGGTCGCAGGCGGAGCAGCTCGACCAGGGCGGCCTTGGCCTGGCGCAGCGCGGGCAGGGCGTTGGCGACCTCCAGGTAGGCGATCAGCGCGTCGGGGCTGGTGGCGGCGTCGACGGTCTCGAATTCGCTGATGCGCATCGCGGTGTCATCCATGATCAGCGCCGTCCCTCCACATGGTCACGAAGATTGGCCACATGGATGTCCCAGCCTTTGGCGTGGACCTCGGCGCTCTCAGCCTTCTCCGCTTCCGATTGCTCCAGCGTATGGAACCCGCTCTCCACCACGCGCACCCGGGTGTCGTCGTCCTCCGCGGTGAGCGTGAATTGGACCAGCAGGGAATTGCCTTCGCGTGCCTGGGCGCCGTCGGGATGGTCCCAGCGGAAGGCGAACCTGTGGGGTGGCTCGACGGACTCGACGAGGACACGAACGGTCGCGGGCTCGTTCGTCGCCCGCGAACCGAACGTCAGCGTCCCCTCACCGCCGGGCCGCAGGTCGATCTCCGCGGCGTCGCTGAACCAGCGACCGAGCTGATCGGGGTTGGTCACAGCGCTCCAGACCGTCTCCAGCGGCGCCGCGATCAGGGTCTCCAGCTCGACAACACTCGGAATCACTCTGTCGTCTCCTCAGGCTCTGGACGGTCGATGAGGCTGGCGGGACGTCGTCTGCCGGACCCGGACCATGTCACTGGGGCGCCCATCGCTTTCTCCTTCATCGTCGTGTGTCGTGTCGTTGGCCTGCTCATGCGTCCCGATCGGGGGATCGCCCCTTCAGACGGGCCGTCTCGCGGGCGACGTCCAGCTCGCTGGCCGGCCGGCGACCGAACGCCGCCCAGGCGTGCACCGCCAGCGCTATCAGGCCGCCGATCAGCGGATAGATGATCCAGGGATCCCAGTCGTGCCTGGCGCGACCAGAGGCCAGCCCGGTTGGCCATCCCCCGCGTTGTGGTACTCGGTGACCGCCCAGACGGTGCTCAGGAACAAGCTGCCGACCAGGGTGGCGACCACGTGGGTGCGGAAGGCGCGCCGCCGCCTGATCCGGTCCAGGGCCAGCGCGCGGAGCTCCTCGTTCTCGCCCAGCATGCGTGGTGACGTCCGCTCCTCCACGTGTCCTTCCTTTCCAGACGCTCGCCACGAGTCTCGACAGCGGCGGGGGCGCCCGCCAGCCGGCTGGCGGGAGCATTCGATACGGCTGGCCGCCGTCCGAGTTTCCGGATCGCCGGGTGGCGTTTGCGTCGGATGGCTGGGACACTTCCGCCGAGGGTTGGGTCCATGGGAATTGCTTCGACGCCGCCGGTTCCGGGGACGCCATTGGATTCGGGTGATGCGCGCGACCTGCCGCGCCGACGTCACCGTTCATCGCTTCTGGGGACGATCACCGCGCCGATGCAGGCCGCCATCGGTGGCGCCGCACTGCTCGCCGGCGTCGCTGCCGCATGGCTGGCGTCCAGGAGCCAGATCGAGGCGAGCGGGCCCATCGCCGCGGTGCTCGCGCTGGTGCTCGGTTGGTCGTTCATCGGCAGCGGCCTGGTGGCCTGGCGGGCCCGGCCGGAGAACCGGCTCGGTCCGGTGATGGTCTTCATCGGCTTCGCCTGGTTCGCCACGTTCCTCGCGGACGCCAGGGATCCGCTGGCGTTCACCGTCGGAACGGCGCTCGAGAACGTCTACCTGGTCGGCTTCGCCTACCTGGTGCTCGCCTTCCCGAGCGGCCGGCTGCGCACGCGCGTCGAGCGCTTCGTCATCGGCTGCGCGATCGTGCTCGCGACCGTGGTCGAGTGGGTCTGGCTGCTGTTCACCGACTCCCGGACGATCATCTGCCCGGTCTGCCCGAGGAACGTCTTCGAGCTGGTGCGCGACGACGCGCTCTCCGAGAACCTGCTGCAGGGCCAGCGGGTGGCGGGGATCCTGCTGTCGCTGTTCATGTTGCTGCTGCTGGTGTCCAGGTGGCGCCAGGCCAGCGCGCCGCTGCGGCACTCGGTGGCTCCGGTCCTGTGGACCGGCGCGGCGACGTTCGCGGCGCTCGCCGTCTCGGTCCTCAACGACGTCTTCCAGCAGCCGCTCGGCGCGCTGCCGGCCTGGGTGCTCGCGTGCCTGTTCGCCTCGATCGCGATCGCCGTCCTGGCCGTGCTGCTGCAGCAGCGGTTGGCGCATACGGCGGTGGCCGGGTTGATCGTGGAGTTCGGCCGCCGAGGCCAGGGGACGGACGTGCAGGAGGCGCTGCGGGATGCGCTCGGCGACCGGTCGCTGGAGCTTGGCTACTGGATCCCTGACATAACCCGGTTCGTCAGGTCCGACGGCGCCGCGATCGACCTGCCGGGCCCCAGGGACGAGCGCGTCTCCACCGTGGTGGAACGGGACGGCGCGCCGATCGCGGCGCTGATCCACGACGCGGCGCTCCGGCACAACGTCGAGCTGGTCGAGTCCGTCTGCGCCGCGGCCGGGCTGACGCTCGACAACGAACGCCTGCACGCGGAGTTGCACGCCAAGCTGGCCGAGCTCCAGGCGTCCCGCGCGCGACTGGTCGAAGCGACCGAGCTGGAGCGTCGACGGATCGAACGCGACCTGCACGACGGGACGCAGCAGCGGCTCGTCTCGATCGCCATGTCGCTCGGCCTCGCGGAGTCCAAGCTGGCCAGAGATCCTGCGGCCGCGGCGCCCGTGGTCCGACGGGCCAGGAACGAGCTCATGCTCGCGCTCGAGGAGCTGCGCAGCCTGAGCCAGGGCATCCACCCCGCCATCCTGGTCGAGCGGGGGCTCGCCGCCGCCCTCGACGAGCTCGGCCGCCGAGCGGGGCTCCGGGTCCGACTGGAGATCTCGCTGGAGGAGCGCCTGCCCGACCGCGTCGAGGCGGCCGCGTACTTCCTCGCCAGCGAGGCCCTGACCAACGCCGCCAAGCACTCGCGAGCCGAGGAGGCACGGCTGGCGGCGTGGTGCGACGACGGGACGCTGGTGGTGGAGATCGAGGACGGGGGGGTCGGCGGGGCTGGGCCGGCGAACGGCACGGGGCTGCGCGGGCTCGCCGACCGTGTGGAGGCGCTTGGCGGGAAGCTCACCGTCTCGAGCCCACGTGGGGGCGGGACGCTGCTGCGGGCCGAGATTCCATGCGGGTAGTGGTCGCCGATGACGCCGTGATCCTCCGCGAGGGCCTGATGCGCCTGCTCGAGGAGGCCGGGTTCGAGGTCGCCGGCCTCGCGGCGGACGCCGACGAGCTCTATGCGCTGGTGGAGCGGGTCCACCCGCAGGTGGCGATCGTGGACATCCGCATGCCGCCGACCCACACCGACGAGGGGCTGCGCGCCGCCAAGGTGATCCGTTCGCGGTGGCCGGAGACCGGCATCCTGGTCCTGTCCCAGTACGTGCGTCCCAGCTACGCGCTGGAGCTCCTCTCCGAAGGGACCGAGGGAATCGGGTACCTGCTGAAGGACCGGGTGTCCGACCTGGAGGAGCTCTCGACCGCCGTCCGGCGCATCGGCGCGGGCGGCTCGGTGCTGGACCCCTCGGTGGTCGCGCAACTGGTGGGACGCCGACGCGCCGCCGACGACCCCCTCGCGGAGCTCAGCGGCCGCGAGCTCGAGGTGCTGGCGCTGATGGCGGAAGGGCGCTCGAACAAGGCCATCGCCGAGCGGCTGTTCATCACCGAGCACACCGTCGAGAAGCGCGTGAAGAGCATCTTCGCGACCCTCCGCCTGCCGCAGTCCGCGGACGACCACCGTCGCGTCCTCGCCGTGATCGCCTACCTCAACAGCCAGTAAGGACGGCCACCGTGCCGACGGCTTGGCGGGAGCGGGTATTCCCTCAGTGTATTCTCTTGATGTATAGTGCCGCCATGAACGTACCGGCCGCCCTGCTCGGGCTCCTGGAACCGGAGCCGAGCCATGGCTATGAGCTGAAGCGGGCCTATGACGGCTATTTCGGGCAGGCAAGGCCGCTGCCGTTCGGCCAGGTCTATGCCACGCTCGGCCGGCTCGAGCGCGACGGTCGGGTGATCGTGGAGGGGACCGAGCCGGGCGCCGGTCCCGAGCGCAAGCGCTATGCGATCACCCCAGCGGGCGTCGCCGCGCTGGAGGGATGGCTTGCCCAGCCCGAGGAACCAGAGCCGCACCTGCAGCCGGTGCTGTTCGCCAAGGTGGTGCTTGCGCTGCTGTCAGGCCGCCCGGCAGGGAGGTTCCTGGACGCCCAGCGGGCGGCGCACCTGGCGCGCATGCGCCAGCTCACCGCGCAACGCCGGGCGGGCGGGCTCGCCGGGGCCCTGGTCGCCGACTACGCCCTGTTCCACCTGGAGGCCGACCTGCGCTGGATCGACCTGACCGCTGCCCGTCTGGAGGAGCTCGCAAAGGAGATCGCACGATGACCGAGCCGTTGCTGGCCGCGCGGGCCGTGTCCAAGTCCTTCGGCGCCACGCCGGCGTTGCGGGGCGCCACCGTCGAGGTCGCCGCCGGGGAGGTCCTGGCGATCATGGGGCCCAGCGGCTCCGGCAAGTCGACCCTGCTCTACTGTCTGGCCGGGATCCTGCGGCCCGACGACGGCCAGGTGTGGTTCAAGGGGCGGCGGATCGACCTGCTCGGCGAGCGGGCGCGTAGCGAGCTGCGCCGCCAGTGCTTCGGGTTCGTGTTCCAATTCGGCCAGCTCGTCCCGGAGCTCTCGGCGGCTGAGAACGTGATGCTCCCACTCCTGCTGGCCGGCGAGCGACGCCCGGCCGCCCTGGCCGAGGCGGCGCCCCTGCTCGATCGGCTGAACCTCGGCGGGCTGGAGCGGCGGCGGCCCGGCGAGCTTTCCGGCGGCCAGATGCAGCGGGTCGCAGTCGCGCGGGCGCTGGTGGCCCGCCCGCTGGTGATCTTCGCCGACGAGCCGACCGGAGCGCTGGACTCGCTGGCCGGCGAGCGGGTCATGGAGCTGCTCGCCGACGCCGCGCGTGAGCAGGGCGCCACCGTCGTGCTGGTCACCCACGAGCCCAGGGTGGCGGCCTACGCCGACCGCGAGGTCGTCGTCCGGGACGGGCGCGTGACGACCCTGGCGGCGGCGCGATGATCCACCTCGCCGCCCGGCTTGCCCTACGTGGCGGCCGGGAGCCGCTGATTCGCCTGGTGGTCACCGCGATCGGCGTGGCGCTGGGTGTGACACTGTTGCTGCTTGCCGCCGCGGCGTTCCCCGCCCTGCACGCCCACGACGTCCGTCGGGCGTGGGTCAAGACCTCCACGCGCAACCTGCGACCGGCCCAGCGCGAGGCCGACACGCAGCCGCTGTTGTGGCGCGTCCGGACCGACACCTTCGAGAACCACGACATCATCTGGGTGGACGTCGCCGCCCTCGGCCCTCGCGCTCCGCTGCCGCCCGGCCTGGCACGCCTGCCCGGGCCAGGGGATCTGGCGGTCTCGCCCGCCCTCTCGCGGCTGCTGCGCTCGACACCCCGGGCGCTGCTCGGCGACCGCTTCCCCGGCAGGGTGATGGCGACCGTCGGCAACCAGGCGCTGGTCAGCCCCGATCAGCTGGTGATCTTCGCGGGCCACGATCCCGCCGAGTTGCGCGCCAGCATCGGGGTCATCCAGGTCCGCAGCATCGAGTCCGCAACCCCCGGCCTGAAGGCCAGCGGGTTCCTGCGCGTCATGGTGGTGATCGGGATCGTGGGTCTGCTGGTGCCGGTCGCCGTGTTCGTCGCCACCGCCACCCGACTGGCCGCGGCCCGCCGCGAGCAGCGGCTGGCGGCGCTTCGCCTGGTGGGCGCCACTCCCCGGCAGACCGCGGTGATCGCGGCGGTCGAGGTGACCCTCGCCGCCGCGGCCGGCACGGGACTCGGGTTCGCCGCCTTCGCGGTGGCCAGGCCGGTGGTGGCCCGCATCCCCTTCGACGGATCCTCGTTCCTCACCTCCGACCTGCGTCTGCCCGCAGGGATGTCCCTGCTCGTCGTGCTCGGCGTGCCGGTCCTCGCCGCCTGCGCCGCCCTGGTGTCGCTGCGCCGCGTGCAGGTCTCCCCACTCGGTATCGTCCGCCGGGCCGCGCCACGCCGCCCAACCTGGCGCCGCCTGACCCCGTTGTTCGTCGGGCTCGCCGCGTTCGGCGTGGCGATCCCCGCCGCCGTGTCGACCAGGAGCGGCAACCTCCTCCCGCCGGTCGCGCTGGGTGCGGCCTTCCTGCTGGTGATCGTCGGGATCGTGGCCGCCGGCCCGCTGCTCACACTCGCCGTCGCCGGCGTCATGGAGCGGTTCGGGCGCCGGGTCGCCGCGCTGCTCGCGGCTCGTCGCCTCCAGGACGATCCCGCCGCGGGGTTCCGTGCGATCAGCGGCCTCGTCCTGGCGACCTTCGTCGCGACGCTGATCAGCGGGGTCGCGCCCGCCGCGCTGGTCAGCTACAAGAGCGGTTCGCAGCTCCCGGCCGGCCTGGTCACCTTGCGGTTCACCGAGCTGCCCAGCCGAGCGCTGCCACCAGCCGAGGCGGCGCCCCTCCTCAGCCAGCTGGACGCGATCCCGGGAGTTGTCCGGGTCACCGACATCCGCCTGGCTCCATCGGGATCCGCCGGCGCAGCGCCGGGGGGCGCCGGCCAGGTCGTGCCGACCATCGCTCGCTGTGCCGACCTGCTCGCCACCCGCCTGGCCGCCAACCTGGCGGCCTGCGCGCATCCGTCGGCGGCGGTCTCCTGGTCGCTGGCCGATGGTGTGCTCGACGGCCCCGCCAGCATGCTGCCGCGGCCCACCTCTGAACCGAGCTTCGCCGCCCTGCCCCTGGCCGCGGTGGCCGTCTCGACGGACGGCCGGGCGGCCACCGTCGAGCGCGTCTGCACGCGCCTGGACGCCGCGGCCCCCGCCGGCGACGTGCTGGCCGCCGCGACCCGGGACACCACCGCCGGCGACCGGAAGCTGCTCCAGCTCGAGCGGCTCACCAACGTCGCGCTCCTGCTCAGCCTGCTGATTGCCGGCTGCAGCCTGGCCGTGGCCGTCGCCGCAGGGCTGATCGAGCGCAAGCGACCGTTCGCGCTGTTGCGGCTCGCCGGCGTGCACCGTTCCGTCCTGAGGCGGGTCGTGCTCGCCGAGGCCGCCATCCCGTTGCTGGCAATCACCACCGCCAGCGTCGCTCTCGGACTTGGAGCGGCGGCCGCCCTCCTGCTCGCCGGCAGCAGCGCCGCCGGCGTCAGCTTCACATGGCAGCCTCCCGCTCCCGGGTACTGGGCCGCCCTGGGGGCCGGCCTGACCCTGGCGTTGCTGGTCGTGGCCGCGACCCTGCCCCTGCTCGAGCGCCTCACCTCGCTGGAGACAGCGCGCTTCGAATGAGTTGACGGCCGGCACCTCACGTGGCGATGGCCTGACGGTCGAGCAGAGTGGCGCGGGCGGCGGGCAGGCTGCCCACCACCAGCAGACCCAGGGCGACGGCGCCGGCGGCGCGGGGGCTGCCGGGCAGGACGAACGCGGCGATGGTCAGCGGGCTGCTGGCGATGATCGCCCAGGCCGCCCAGCGGGGGATGACCCGGCCCTGGAGCAGGGCGGCGCCGAGCAGCACGTAGGCCACCAGATGCCCGATCACGTAGACGAGCAGGTAGCCGTTCATCACCGCGTCGGTGCTGAACCGGTCCAGCAGCGGGGCGAAGGAGCCGCCGGCGGGCAGCCGCGCCATGCTGCTGGTGAGGTCGTCCAGCGCGGTCAGCGCCGAGAACGGCAGCCAACCGACCAGCGCGAGCAGCCCGCCGATGGTGGCCAGCCAGGGCCTGCGGGGGTATGCCAGGCGCGCCAGGCCGATGGCGCCGATGGGCAGCAGGTACGAGGCCACCACGAAGGCGGCCAGGTGCGCGCCGTTGGCGACCGGGTTCGCGGCCGCGTTGGCCGCGATGCTGGACCGGCCGGTGTCGTGGATGGACGGGGCGAGCACGCCACCGAGGACGAACGCCAGCGGCCCGCCGACGATGGCGACCGCCAGGACCGCCTGGCAGAGCCGCCGGGGACCGGACGCACCGCGGACCGAGCCGGCTCGGGGCCGGGCAGCTGCTGAGGAGCTCATCGTGGTCGCCTCCCTGAAGCGCCGGGACGTGGGTTGCGCTGCCAGCTTGGCGCGTTGGCAGGCTGGGGTCGTCGGGTGCCAGGCGTCACCTCGCGTGCGTGCGCGCGGGTACCGGCTGCGGCGCGCGTACGTCGCCGGACGTATCCGGGGCGGGCTCAGCCGGGGCGGACCAGGCCGGATTCGTAGGCGAAGACCACCAGCTGCGCGCGGTCGCGGGCGTTCAGCTTCACCATCGCGCGGGAGACGTGGGTGCGGGCGGTCGCGGGGCTGATCACCAGCCACTCGGCGATCTCGTCGTTGGACAGCCCCCGGCCGACCAGCGCGACGACCTCGCGTTCCCGATCGGTGAGCAGCTCGATCGCACCGGCGGCCGGTCCCTTCGGCGCCGGGGTGGACGCGAACGCCGCGACCAGCCGGCGTGCCGCCCGCGGCGCCAGCAGGGCGTCGCCGGCGGCGGCGATCCGGATGCCGCGCAGCAGCTCGGTCGGCTCGGCGTCCTTGAGCAGGTAGCCGGCCGCGCCCGCGCGGATCGCCTCGAAGACCAGCGCGTCCTCGTCATAGGTGGTCAGCACCAGCACCCGCACGCCGGACAGCTCCGGGTCGGCGGCGATCGCCCGGGTGGCCGCCAGCCCGTCCAGCACCGGCATGCGGATGTCCATCACCACCACGTCCGGATGCTCGGCGCGGACCGCGGCCA
>DASVXQ010000660.1:0-10480 GCA_036392615.1 Actinomycetes bacterium
CCCTGGTGGACACCGGCACCAGCGCGAGCTCGGCGGAGCGCGCCAGACCGTTCTCGCCGTCGAGCCCGCGGGGCCAGCGATAGGTGCGCACCACCTCCACGGCCGCGCGGAGCGGGCCGGAGGCCGCCGGCGACACCGTCACCGACTCGGGCTCCGCGACGACGGGGTCGTCGTCCGGCGGGGCGTAGTTGTAGCTGTCGCCCGCGTCGCCGCCGTCCACCAGCCGCCCGACCCCGTCCAGCGTGGTGCCGCCGCCGCTGATCCGCAGGCAGCCGTCGGGGCGGACCTCGACCTCCAGCAGACCGTTGGACAGCCGTGCGCCCTCCAGCGTGACCGGCCCGCCGGCCGGCGGCTCGCCGCCGGCCTGGCGTGGCCGGGCGGCCGTCCAGCCGAGCGGCGGGACCGGCACGCTGGCCAGCAGCGCGCGGCGCTGCGGCAGCGGGGTCTCCAGCCGATCCAGCTCCGGCAGCATCCGGAAGCCGTAGCGGATCGGCACCCGGCGGCGCAGCTCCTGGGTGGCGAGCAGGCGGCCGTCCGGCAGCTCCAGCGCGACCGCGTCCCAGCCCGCCGGCACCTCGACGTCGACCTCCACCAGCCCCTCGCGCGCCTCCGGGGTGGGGTTCAGCACCGCCACCGCGCCCACCGGGACCCGCAGGGCCACCTCCGCGGCGGCCCGGTCGCGTAGCCCCGTGCCGATCTGCTCGGCCTCGGCCAGCCGCGCCGCCACCTGCTGGGCGACCGTGTCCGCGCCGCAGCCGGTGATCGAGTCGTGGCCCGAGCTGTCGATCAGCTTGTTCCAGCCGATCTCCAGGAAGCGCGCCGGCCAGGCCGCGCAGTGCAGCGCCTGGAGCGGCTCGGCGTAGCGCTCCAGCAGCCGCTCGGCGCGGCCGAGCGCGGCCTTCAGCTCGATCCTGGCCGACAGCACGCCCATGAGGATGTTGGCGCGCGCGCCGGAGCGCAGCTCGCCCCGCCAGGCCGGCAGCCCGTCCCGCTCCGCGGCCGCCTGCGTGACGTAGCCGGCCAGGGTGGCGGTGCGGACCTCGTAGTTGCGCTGGGTGCGGTTGACGGCGGCGAGCACCGCCATCAGGTCGTCCAGCGGCCGCGAGTGGTCCTCGCCGTACATCGCCAGCAGCCCGTCGCCGTCCGCCACGAACGGCCGCATGCTATCGTCGAGCAGCCGCAGCCGGTCGCTCAGCCGCTCGGGCAGCTCCAGCAGCAGGGCGGCGTTGGTGTAGCCGAAGGGCAGGTACTCGGCGCGCACGGTGGACCCGTCCGGCGCGGACCACAGGAAGGAGTGATGGCCGACGGCCGCCGGGACCCCGCGCCAGACCACCGCGTGCTCCAGACCGGCGCGCCGCAGGATCTGCGGCATCTGGGCCGTGTGGCCGAACTCGTCGGGCAGGTAGCCGACGGGCATGGCACCGCCCAGGCGGGCCGCTGACTTGAGGCCTCGCTCCAGGTTTCGCACCAGCGTCTCGCCTGAGACCAGGAACTCGTCGGAGAGGATCTGCCAGGGGCCGATGGCGAGCTGGCCGGCCTCGACCAGCGCCCGCACGCGCGCCGTGGCCTCCGGCCGGATCTCCAGGTAGTCCTCGATGGCGGCCATCTGCCCGTCCATGGTGAAGCGGTAGGCGGGATCGGCGTCGGCCCGCTCGATCACGTGGTCGAGCAGGTCGACCAGGCGCATGCGGAAGCGCTGGAACGGCTCGTACCACTCGCGGTCCCAGTGGGTGTGGGGCACCACGTGGATGACGCGGGGACTCGCGGCGAGGTTCGCGGTGTCGTCGGCGGCTTCCATCCGCCGATCATAGGGACCGCCCGCAAGTCGGGAGAAGACAGGCGGTCGAACCGCCTTGCCCGGATCGGCGGGTTCTCACGCACGCAGGCGACGCCTGGCACCATCGGGCTGTGATGCCTCGGCCCGCTGATGACGTCGCGCTGCTCCGGGATGCCGGGCTGCGGGTGACCGCCCCGCGCCTGGCGGTCCTCTCCTGCGTGCGCGAGCTCGACCACCCCGACGTGGACGACGTCGTGCGGGCGGCCAGGCTGCGGCTCGGTGCCGTCTCCACCCAGGCCGTGTACGACGTGCTCCGCGTCTTCGAGGAGGCGGGCCTGGTCCGCCGCATCGAGCCGGCCGGCTCCCCGGTCCGCTACGAGACCAGGGTCGGCGACAACCACCATCACCTGGTGTGCCGGCGCTGCGGCGTGGTGGCCGATGTGGACTGCGTGGTCGGCCACGCGCCGTGCCTGGAGCCGGCCAGCGACGCCGGCTTCGTGGTCGACGAGGCCGAGGTCACCTTCTGGGGCATCTGCCCCGGCTGCCAGCGCGCCACGGCGTCCTGAGCCACGGTCCCGGGCGTCCCGCCGCGGCGCGCGGGCGCCATCACGTCCCGCCGAAGTCGACGTCCTTTGCCTCGACCGTCCCGGCCGTCCGGCCCGGCGCTGTCTGCTCGGCCCAGTACAGGTTCGTGTGCGCGATGACCTGGTCCGGCGGCGGCGCCCCCCAAGCCGTCAGGTCCTCGGTCGTGTGGGCGTCGCTGACCAGGGTGGCGTCGTATCCCCTGACGAACGCGCCGTGGAGCGTCGAGCGGACGCAGGTGTCGGTCTGCGCGCCGACCACCACCACCAGCCGCCCGACTCCAAGGCCCGACAGCACGGTCTCCAGGGTGGTGTCCTCGAAGGAGTCGCCGTAGTGCTTCTCGACCAGCGGCTCGGCCTCGCCCCGGGCCAGCTCGGGGACGATCCGCCACTGGTCGCTGCCCCGCACCGTCTGATCGTCGGAATGCTGGATCCAGACGACGGGGACCCGTTCCCGCCGCGCCTTGTCGACCAGGCTGCTGACCTTCCCGACCACCGCGTCGCGCTGGTGGGCCCCCTCGACGACGCCGTTCTGGACGTCGATGACGAGCAGTGCGGTATTCGGCCGGTTCTGGAGTGTGGTCACGGTCACCCCTTCCGTGCGTCAGTGTCCGCCCAACGCTAGACCAACCCTCCGACAGCGCCGCGGTCGCGCGGGGCGGCGGCAGCGCCCGGGCTCTCCGCCGTGCGCCCGTCGTGTGCCAAGCTCCCCCCCGACGAGGGAGGTCGCCATGCGTGCTGGAGCTGCTCCCCCGGCCGGCTTCGGGGTGGAGATGCGCGCCCATCTGGAGCAAGTCGAGCATCACAACGCCGCCGTGCTCGACCAGGTCGCCGGCCGCGCGCTCGAGGTCATCGCCGGCGGCGGCGTGCTGCTGGCGGCCGGCACCGGGCACTCGATGGCGCTGGTGCTGGAGACCTTCTACCGGGCCGGCGGGCTGGCCTGCGTCAAGCCGGTGTTCCACCCGGCGCTGCTGCCGCTGGCGGGCGGGTTCGCCTCCAGCCTGCTGGAGCGCACCAAGGGCCTGGCGGCCATGCTGGCCGCGCGGGCCGATCCGCGTCCCGGCGAGCTGGCCTTCGTGTTCTCCAGCTCCGGCGTCAACCCGGTCCCGGTCGAGCTGGCCCAGTGCCTGCGCGAGCGGGGCGCCGGTCTGGTGGCGGTCACCTCGCTGTCGCACCTGCGCCAGGCGCCGGCCAGGGCCGGGGTCAAGCTCGACGAGCTGGCCGACTGGGTGATCGACACCATGGTCCCGCCCGGCGACGCCGCCTATCACGGCGAGGGCGGCACCACCGCGCCGCTCTCCTCACTGGCCTCGGTCTACCTGTGGAACCTGCTGCTCACCCGCCTGGTCGACCGCGCCCCCGCCGCCGGCGTGGACCTCCCCCTGTGGCGCAGCGCCAACACCCCCGGTGGCGACGCCCACAACGCCACCCTCGCCACCCGCTACCGCCCCCGCATCCCGGAGCTCTGAGCGCCTACAGGTAGGTGCCGCCGAGGGAGCGGTCGTCGTCGGGGCGGGGCGGGGCGCCGGGGACCTGGCCGGGGAGGCCGCGGCCGCGCATCTCGGCGAGCTGGTTGCGGGCGGCCATCTGCTGGGCGAACAGGGTCGCCTGGATCCCGTGGAAGAGCCCTTCGAGCCAGCCGACCAGCTGGGCCTGGGCGACCCGCAACTCGGCCTCGCTGGGCGTCTCCGCCTCCAGGGGCAGGGTGATCCTGTCCAGCTCCGCGGCCAGGTCGGGCGACAGGCTGCCGGCCAGCTCGCGGAGCGAGATGTCGAGGATCTCGCGCAGCCGGGTGCGGCCGGCCTCGTCGAGCGGCGCGTGCCGAACCTCTTCGAGCAGCTGGCGGACCATCGAGCCGATCCGCATGACCTTGGCCGGGCTGGAGACCGTCTCGGTCTCGGCCGGCGTGGCCGAGCGCTCACCGGAGGGCACGTCCGGCTCCGTGGCGGGCCGGCGCGGGACCATGATGATCTCGGGAACCTGCTGGGAAGCGTCTTCGGACATTGACCCATCTTGCCACAGCGGGCGGGGAGCCCGTTCCCCGGCGCGGGCAGGGGCGGTAATGCTGGGCATGGCATTGACGACCGGTGTGGTTTCTGCCTAACTTTCCGTGGCCCCGCGTGGCGCGAGACGGTGAGGATCCGCGCCACGCGGTGCGGCCACCCGTGCGGATGCGGGAGGAACGATGGCGGACCACGTGGCGGTCGTGAGCGGAGGGACGCGCGGCGTCGGCGCGACGATCCTCCCGGGCACCCCCGTGGATGCCGGAGGCCATGGGCAACCCGGCGCGGCCCGCGCCGGCCGCCCGGCGCACTTCCAGAGAGCCTGGTCGCTGCATCTGGCGGACAGCCGCGGCCGGGTGGGGCAGGCGGCCGCCCTTGGTCCGGAGGGCGGCCGCCGCGCCCCGTTGGCGCCGCGGCGGAGTGGGCCGGCCCCCGCACCTGCGCACCTGCGGCGGGCGCCGTGACCGCCGGCGCTGACGCCGCCTACGAAGAGCACGACCGCTGGCGCGAGGCGATCTGGCGCCACGTCCGCAACCCCGACCGCCCGGGCTCGGCCAGCTACTGGTCCCCGACGCTGGAGACCGCCTCGCACGACGAGCTGCGCGAGATCCAGGACCAGAAGCTGCCGGCGGCGGTCCGCTTCGCGGCCGCGCGCATCCCGTTCTACCAGCGCCGCTTCCGCGAGGTCGGCCTGGAGCCGGGCGACGTCCGTTCGGTCGACGACCTGCGCGCCATCCCGATCACCACCAAGCAGGAGATGGCCGCCGACCTGGAGGCGAACCCGCCGTGGGGCGGCTACACCTCGGTCGACGAGCGCCTCTGGCTCGAGCGTGGCTGGCAGACGTTCATGTCCTCCGGCACCACCGGCAGGGCGCGGGTGTTCCGCTACCTCAGCTTCGACCGGACCATCTGGTCCTGGCTCGACGCCAGGGCGATGTGGGCGATGGGCCTGCGGCCCGGGCAGGACAGCGCCATGCTGGCGTTCGGCTACGGCCCGCACGTCTGGCTCTGGGGGGTGCACTACGCGCTCAACCTGATGGGCATCCCGATCCTCACCGCCGGCGGGCTGGACACCCGGGTGCGCGCCCGGCAGATCGACGACCTGCGCCCCAGCGTGCTGGCCTGCACGCCCTCCTACGCGCTCTATCTCGCGGCGGTCATGCGCGAGCTGGGGCTGGACCCGCGCGGCAGCTCGGTGCGGGTGCTGTTCTGCGCCGGCGAGCCCGGCATCAGCGTGCCGGCGACGCGCCGGCGCCTGGAGGAGGTCTGGGGCGCCGAGCTGCACGAGTTCTACGGCTGCACCGAGGCGGCGCCGACCGCCGGCGCGCACACCTGCGCCGCGGTGGCCGCCGACAAGGACGCCGAGCCGAGCATGCACGTGATGGACGACACCCACCTGTGGGAGGTGGTCGACCCGGTCAGCCTCGAGCCGGTGCCCGACGGGCAGCCGGGCCTGTCGGTGGTCACCAACCTGTGCTCCGAGGCCTCCCCGCAGCTTCGCTTCCTGGTGGGGGACATGGCCCGGCTGACCCGCGAGCGGTGTGCCTGCGGGCGCGGCGGCACCCGGGCGCTGGGCGGCTTCGTCGGGCGGGCCGATGACATGCTCAACGTGCGCGGCGTGACGCTGTTCCCCAGCGCCCTGGAGGACGCGGTGCGGCGCGTGGCCGAGGTCGGCGAGGAGTTCGAGATCGTGCTGACCAACGAGCGCGAGCTCGACGTGCTGACCCTGCGGGTGGAGTGCCGCCCCGACGTGCCGCCCGGCGACCACGAGATCGTCGCCAAGCGGGTCGAGAGCGAGGTCGTCTCGCGCTGCGAGCTGCGCCCGGTGGTCGAGGTGCTCGCCCACGGGGTGCTGGAGCGCACCCAGCAGAAGGCGCGGCGCGTCCGCGATCTGCGGCAGCCGGAGCCGAGCCCATCGTGACCCCCGGCTCGGCTCCGGCTGCCGCGGCGGCCGGGCCCAGCAGCGTCGCTGCTGCCCGGCCCGTCAGCTTCCGGCCGCAGGCGCTGCTGCTGACCGTGCTCGGCCGCCACCTGCTGGAGCGCGAGGGGCTGGCGGTCGGCGCTGGCACCTTCATCGCGGTGCTGGAGCGGCTGGGCGTCTCCGAGCAGGCGGCCCGCTCGACGCTCACCCGGATGGTCCGGCGGGGGCTGCTCAACCGGCAGCAGCACGGCCGCCGCGCCTATTTCAGCCTCACCCGAGGCTCGCGCGCGCTGCTGCTGGAAGGGCGCGAGCGCATCTTCGCGCCGGCGCCGGTGCGGCAGCGCTGGGACGGCGAGTGGACGCTGCTGTCGTTCTCGATCCCCGAGTCCCGTCGCGACGAGCGGCACCGCCTGCGCGCGCGGCTGGCGTGGAACGGCTTCGGGCTGCTGCGCGACGGGCTGTGGATCGCGCCCGGCCGGTCCGAGGTGGGGCGGCTGATCGCCGACCTCGGCCTGGAGAAGCACGTCGACGTGTTCGCCGCCCGCGCGCTGGCGCCCACCGACGTGGCCGAGCTGGTCGAGCGCGCCTGGGACCTCGACGACCTGCGGGGCCGCTACGGCGCCTTCACCAGCCGCTGGCGCGGCCAGCGGGCTCCGGCGCCGCCGGGAGACCTGGCCACCCAGATCGCGCTGATCACCGAGTGGCGCCACATCATCCGCGAGGACCCGCTGCTGCCGGCCGACTACCTGCCGGCGGACTGGCCCGCGCTGGAGGCGGCGCGCCTGTTCCACCGGCTGCACGGCCGCTACAGCCCGGGCGCGGCGCGGACCTTCGCCAGCCTGCTCGACGCGGTCGTGGCGGACGACGGGCCCTAGACCGCGCCGCGGGGCGTCAGGGCGGCAGGACCTGCTGCTTGGGGTGCTCGTCCAGGATCAGCGTGGTGTAGGTGCTGCGCACCCCGGGCACGCCGCGCAGCCGGTCGAGCACCACGTCGCGCAGGGTCTCCACGTTGGCCGCCCGCACCAGCACCACGAAATCCGAGCCGCCGGTGGTCAGCGCCGCGTACTCGACCTCCTCGATGGCCAGCAGCTGCTTGCGGATGGCCTGCCAGCTGGCCTGCTCGATGCGGACGTTGACGAAGGCGGCCACGGTGAGCCCCAGGGCGCGCGCGTCGACCCGCGCGGTGAACCCGGCCAGCACGCCGTCGCGGCGCAGCCGCTCGAAGCGCGCGTAGGCGGCGCCGCGCGAGATCCCCAGCCTGGAGGCCAGCTCGATCATGGGGATGCGGCCGTCGTCGCAGAGGATCCGGAGCATCGCCCGGTCCACCTCGTCGAGCGGTCGGACAGTGTGTTCGGTCATCATCGCCTCTGGCGTCGCCGAATCGACAGCTTGCACGAAATTTGGCGCCAGAATCGGAGAACTGTCCAGCCTGACGGGGAACCATTGGACAGGTAGTCCGGCAAGCCCGGACACTTTGGACGGACGGCGGCCGATCCCCCAACGGCGGGGAGGGAGGTTCCATGGGCGTCTTCGAGCGGATGGCCGAGCAGGGCCACGAGCAGGTCGTCTTCTGCTACGACCGCACCACCGGGATGAAAGCGATCATCGCCATCCACGACACCACCCTCGGCCCCGCCCGCGGCGGCACGCGCTTCCGGGCCTACCGCAGCGAGGAGGAAGCGCTCGAGGACGCCCTGCGCCTCTCCAGCGGCATGACCTACAAGTTCGCCTACACCGACATGCCGCGCGGCGGCGGCAAGGCGGTGGTGCTGGACGACCCGTCGGTGCCCACCGACAAGCCCACCCTGCTGCGGGTCTTCGGCCGCTTCGTGCAGCTGCTGGCCGGCCGCTTCGGCACCGGGCCGGACCTGGGCACCTCCAGCCGCGACATGGTCCACATCGCCGCCGAGACCGACTACGTCTGGGCGCTGGACGAGACCCATGGCGGCACCGGCGACTCCACGCCGCTGACCGCCGAGGGCGTGCTGGCCGGCATCCGGACCGCGCTGGCGCACGTCACCGGCACCGGCGGCCTGGAGGGGCGCAGGGTGGCGGTGCAGGGCCTCGGCGGGGTCGGCGCCCACCTGTCGCGGCTGCTGGTGCGCGGCGGCGCCAGCGTGACCGGCGCCGACGCGGACCCCGCCCGCGCCAAGGAGGTCGCCGGCGAGCTCGGCATCGCCCTGGAGGACCCGGAGCGGCTCTACGACGTCGAGTGCGACGTGTTCAGCCCCAACGCCGTCGGCGGGGTGCTGAACCAGCACACCATCCCGCGGCTGCGCTGCAGGATCGTCGCCGGCGGCGCCAACAACCAGCTGGCCACCCTCGAGGACGGCCGTCGCCTGGCCGAGCGCGGGATCGTCTACGCGCCCGACTACGTGATCAACTCGGCGGCGCCGTACGCGGTGATCGGCGCCGGCGAGCTCGGCTACTCCCCGGAGCGCCTGGCCGCCAGCGTGCACAGCGTGGCCGAGGCGCTCGAGGTGATCCTGCGCCGGGCCGAGGCCGAGCGCCGGCCGACCGCCGAGATCGCCGACCGGATCGCCGAGGAGCGGATCGCCGCGGCCGCCGGGCTGCGGGCCATGTCCGAGGGCACCGGCGCGCGCCCACGCGGCGCCTGAGCGGCCCGCGGCGGCCCGCTCCTCGGCGGTCCGGAGCGCTCCGGGCCGTGCCGTGGAACACTCGGACCTGGCTTCCACGCGAGGAGGGTCAGGTTGGACGACCAGGAGCTCGTCGCCCGCATCAACCAGCTGGTCGACGAGGAGCACCAGCTCGAGCGCACGCACGTCGGCAAGGGCCTCTCGCCGGACGAGTCCGAGCGGCTGCGCACCCTCGAGGTGCAGCTCGACCAGTGCTGGGACCTGCTCCGGCAGCGGCGCGCGCGCCGCGAGTACGGCCAGAACCCCGACGACGCCAGCGTCCGGGACCCGAACACGGTCGAGCGCTACCAGCAGTGACCCGGCGGCGGCTCCGCGCCGCCCGGCGACGGCGGGGGAATCGGCGCGGATGGCCTGAGGTTGCCCAGATGGCAGGCAACTTCCGAGCCGGCGGCCAGCCGCCCCGAGGTGATCGACCGTGCAACGCGCCACCACCCCGCCCGTCGAGCGGGCGCGCGTCCTGCGCCGCAACGGTCGCCGCTCGCGCTGGCTCCACACGCTGATCTACCTGAGCACGCTGTTCCTCGCCTACAGCGGGATCGCGGTGCTGCTGGAGGCGCACCCCGGGCTGGCCCGGCCGCTCGGCGGCCACGTGCCGACGGCGACCTCCCACCGCCTGGTGGGCTACGGGCTGTTGGCCGCGCTGGCGCTGGTGGCGGTCGTCTGGTGGCGCCCGGCCGGCCGCTTCCTGGCCAACTCGCTGCGCTTCAGCCGGCTCGACCTGCGCTGGCTCGCCGGCTACCCCCGCATGGCGCTGGCGCCTGCGTCGCAGCGGCCGGCGGAGCACCGCGGCCACTTCGACCCGGGCCAGCGGGTGTTCAACCTCCTGCTGCTGCTCGCCCTGCTGGCGCTGGGCGCGACCGGCATCGTGATGGGCATGCCGGAGCGGTTCCTGCCGGCGGTGTACGGCTGGAGCCTGCGGATCCACGAGCTCGCCACCTGGGTGCTGCTCGGCCTGGTGGCGGGCCACCTGCTGCTCGCGTCGGGGCTGCTGCCCGGGTACCGGGGCGTGTGGCGGGCGATGCACCTCGGCGGCCGCGTGCCCGCCGCCACCGCTCGGCGCCTGTGGCCCGCCTGGGCCGCCGCGCCCGAGCGGGAGGAGGCAGGCGGTGCCGCCGACGACGCCGGTGGCGCGCGCCAGCACTCGACCGACCAGCTCGAGGAGCGAGGCGCGCGCCACCGGCAATCCGGCGATCAGGCGGCCAGGCGCCCGTAGGAGCGGAGCCGCTTCAGCATCTCGATGGTCATCGCGCCGCGCCACTCCGGCTCGACCACCGGGGTCCACGCCGGCCAGTTGAAGGTCCAGCCGCCGTCCTCGCGCTGCGCGGCGACCAGCGCGTCGAGGTGCGTCTGGATGACCTCGTCGGCGAACAGCCGCCGCGCCAGGCTGCCGGGCTCCGGCGCGAAGTCGAGCGGGTTGTGGACCTCGCCGGTGGCCGCCGGGTCCAGCGCCACCAGGCCCTGCTCCAGGATCCTGGGCCCGATCCGGGCGAACGCCTGCTCGGCCCGGTCGCGTTCCAGGGTGCCGTCGAGGAAGGCCAGCG
>DASVXQ010000661.1:0-22401 GCA_036392615.1 Actinomycetes bacterium
CCCGCCGCGCGGCAAGCCGGCCGGCCACGTGTTGGAATAGGGGTTCGCCGGAAACCGTTACAGGCGACGTCGCCCGGGTCACACCGGGTACCAGGTGTATGCGCTCGAGGAGGCTCGCTGAGCTGATGGCCACGTCTCGTACCACCGCCCCTGTGCTGATCGTCGGTTCGGGTCCCGCCGGCCTGACCGCCGCGCTGTACGCGGCACGGGCCAACCTGCACCCGATCGTGATCGAAGGGGCCGAGGCCGGCGGCCAGCTCATGCTGACCACCGAGGTCGAGAACTACCCAGGGTTCCCGACCGGCATCCTGGGTCCCGAGCTGATGGGCAAGATGCGCGAGCAGGCCGAGCGCTTCGGCGCCGAGTTCGTCACCGCGAACGCGACCAAGGTGGACCTGTCCGGCTCGCCCTTCCACGTGTGGGTCGACGACGAGCAGTACACCGGCAAGTCGCTGATCATCTCGACCGGCGCCAAGGCCAAGATGCTCGGGCTCGACTCCGAGCGGAAGTTGCTCGGGCGCGGCGTCTCGACCTGCGCCACCTGTGATGGCTTCTTCTTCCGCAGCAAGGACCTGGCCGTGGTCGGCGGCGGCGACTCCGCCCTCGAGGAGGCCATCTTCCTCACCCGGTTCGCCACCAAGGTGACCATCGTCCACCGGCGCGACCGCCTGCGCGCCTCCAAGGTCATGCAGGATCGGGCGTACGCCAACCCGAAGATCGACTTCGCCTGGAACTCCGTGGTCGAGGAGGTCATGGGCGACGATGCCGTCCGCGGGGTCCGGCTGCGCAACCTCAAGGACGACAGCGAATCGACCCTGGACGTCGCCGGCGTGTTCGTGGCCATCGGCCACCTGCCGAATACCGAGCTCTTCGAGGGGCAGATCGGCCTCGACGAGGCGGGCTACATCCTGGTGAACCACCCGAGCACCGCCACCAGCGTCGACGGCGTCTTCGCCGCCGGCGACGCCGTCGACCACATCTACCGCCAGGCCGTCACCGCCGCCGGCACCGGCTGCGCCGCCGCCATCGACGCCGAGCGCTGGCTCGAAGCCCACGGCCACGACTCCGGCGCCACCACCGACAACTGGGACTGACCCACGCCGTCTCGCTCGAGCGCCCCGGTCGGGCCGCTCCGGCCCGGTGCGCGCCGCAGCAATCCATGACCCGTTCCCTGAGGTTCGCCGGCTGTCCGGGTCTGAGTCGTGGTCACCGGCGCCGCTCCGGGGTCGCTCCGGTCGCTTCCGCCCTCTCGCCTTCCGTTGCTCGCCGACTCGGTCGCTCCTGGTCACACCAGGGCGGTAGGCCGCGCGCCTCGCGACGCGCCCTGGCCCTCGGACTTCTCTCCGTGGTCACCGGAGCCGGTCACTCGCGGCCGCCTTCGGACCGCTTGCCGCCGGACGGCCGACGTGCGCCGGCGGTGCCCTCGTGGCGCCCGCGCTCAGGCTCCCGCCACCTCTCCGCGTCCGCGCGGGCCTCGGACTCCCGCCACTCGTCGCCGCCGTCGTCAGGCATGCGCTGCCTCGCGGTGCCCTCGGGTCCGCCAGCCTCGAGCTTCCGCCGCTCATCCTCGCTGCCGTCGTCTCCGGACGAGCGCTCCTGGCCGCCAGTGTCCTCGTCCTCTTCCCATGCTTCCTCGTCTTCGTCGACGAGGTCTTCCTCTTCGTCAGCGAGGTCCTGATCCGACTCGGCGTTGCGTGGCTTGGGCTGGTATGGCCGGACCAGGCCACGACGGTCAGCGAGGTAATCGGACAGGCCGAGCGCGACCACCGTGGGGACCGCCAGTCCGAATAGCGGGACGACAGCCTGGACGGCCGTCGGGATCGTCGGACCCGCCAGGGCGCGCAAGATGATCGCCAGCAATGGGATCCACAGCTCGAACACGACGAAGCCCGCCATGATCGCGAGCACATACCGAGGAAGGGGACGCACGAGTCGCTCCGATGGGTTACGAGACAAGCAACCGGGGCAGTATAGGACGGCCTGCCGTTGCGCCTCGGCGCAGAGGTGGGTCTTCGCTGGAATGATTTGGAATAGGGATCACACGCAGAGTCGTTCACCTATGTGACGGTCGATACCGTCAAACGTACGACTTCAAGGAGGTGGAGGTGCTGAGGGCGCACCCCTCACCGGCACCGAACATATGAGCAAAGCCGTCACCGACTCCACGTTCGAGACCGACGTTCTTCAGTCGCAGACGCCCGTCCTCGTGGACTTCTGGGCCGAGTGGTGTGGCCCTTGCAAGATGATTGCCCCGGTCCTCGAGGAGATCGGCGGCGCGCACGAGGGCAAGCTGACGATCGCCAAGCTGAACGTCGACGAGAACCCGGACGTGGCCCGGCGCTACGGGGTCCTGAGCATCCCGACGCTGGTGCTGTTCGTCGGCGGGGTCGAGAAGCAGCGCGTGGTCGGCTTCACCTCCAAGCGCGATCTGCTCGCGCAGCTGTCCGAGTTCGTCGCCTGACCAGGAGGCGACACCGGGCGGCGGCCCGCTAGCCATTCCGACCACCACCGCGATTTGAGCCCGGCCTCACAGCGAGGCCGGGCTCGTCGTATCTGGGACGCGCGCAGGCGGCGGGCTCGATGGCACCGGCCGAAGGGCCGGCTGGGCCGCCGGGACCCGGAGCGCTTCGAGGGCCGCCTCGCGGGCGTCCTTCCACCGCAACACCGTGCGCAGGTCCATCCGCAGCAGGGGATAGCGGGGGTGCTCCCGGACCACCTGGAAGCCACACGCCTCCAAGAAGTCGATCGGGATGTGGCAGTCGCGCCCTGTCCAGACCCGGTCGGCGAAGGCCTCGACCGCGCGCACCTTCCGCTTGATGAGGTCTCGGGCCATCGACTGCAGCAACACCCGGCCGATGCCCTGGCCCTCGAACTTCGGCGAGACCGCCAGCGTCGCCAGCAGCACCGCGTCGCGACTCACCGGACGGGCGGCCTGCGAGCCCACCTGCTCGAGGAAGCGGGCGGGCGCGTACAGCGAATAGGCGGCCGGCTCACCGTCCACCAGCAGCACGTGGCCTGCCGCGCCCCACTCGAGCACGATCGAGGAGAGCCAGGCCTCCTTCTGGAGACCGGCTTCCTCGGAGCCGCGACGACGTGCCTTGGAGCCGAGCTCCCAGAAGACGCATTGCCTGCAGGGCGTTGGCAACAGGTCCAACGTGTCGATATTGAGGGCGACGACCTTGCGGCCCACCTAGCCGGCCCCCGTTACGGCACGCGAACGGCGGGGGATCGACCAGAGGCCCCAAAGAAGCCCCACGACCGCGCCAAGGAGGAACCCTCTGCCAACGCCTTTCAACCACCTGGCCAAGAGCGGCTCCCATCGAGCGACTTCCAACGGCGACCCAACCGCCGAGTCGGAGACCGACCTGTACCGCCAGAGTAGCAAGACAGATCTGCTGGGCTGGCCGAGGCAATGGAAACGACTGACGTATGCTACCGCCCATGCGCGCTGACGACCCGTTTCTTGATCGCTATGCCCACGGCACTCGGGCCATGACCGCATCCGAGATCCGTGCCCTCTTCGCGGTCGCGTCCCGTCCGGAGGTCGTGAGCCTCGCCGGCGGGATGCCGTTCACGGCCGCCCTGCCCTTTGACGTCATCAGCGAGGTGGCCGCCGAGGTCCTCGACAAGGAGGGCCCGGCCGCGCTGCAGTACGGCGGCGGCCAGGGCGATCCGCGGCTCCGCGAGGTGCTGGCCGAGCTGATGGCCCTGGAAGGCATCCACGCCTCCGGCGACGACGTGATCGTCACCGTCGGGTCGCAGCAGGCGCTCGACCTGCTGGCCAGGATGTTCTGCGATCCCGGCGACGTGATCGTCGCCGAGGGCCCCTCCTACGTCGGAGCCCTCTCCGCGTTCTCCCAGTACCAGGTCGAGGTCTGCCACGTGCCACTGGACGACGACGGCCTCGATCCCGACGCACTCGCCATCGCGCTTCAGCGGCTCGAGCGGGAAGGCAAACGCATCAAGCTGCTCTACACCGTTCCGAACTTCCACAACCCGGCCGGCGTCACCATGCGCGCCGACCGGCGGGGCCGCGTGCTGGAGCTCGCCCGCCAGTACAACGTGCTGGTCGTGGAGGACAACCCGTACGGGCGCCTCGGCTTCGAGAGCGATCCGCCGCTCGCGCTGCGCTCCGAGGACGCCGACAACGTCGTCTACCTTGGTTCGCTGTCCAAGATCTTCTGCCCCGGCCTGCGGATCGGCTGGGCGCTGGTGCCGCCCGCGCTGCGCGAGCGCATGGTGATCGTCAAGGAGGCGGCGGACCTCTCCTCCTCGAATTTCGCCCAAGCCATGGCCTACCGCTACTTCGCCGCCTACCCCTGGCGCGAGACCCTCAAGGAGCTGCGAATCATCTATCGCGAGCGCCGCGACGCCATGCTGGAGGCCCTCGCCGAGGAGTTTCCCGCCGGCGTCCGCTGGACGCGGCCGGAGGGAGGCTTCTACGTCTGGGCCAACCTGGGGCCACAGCTCGACACTCGCGCCATGCTGGCCAAGGCAATCGCCGCACGAGTCGCGTACGTCCCGGGTGGAGCATTCTACGCGGATGGTCAAGGCGCGTCCTTCATGCGGCTGTCCTACTGCTTCCCGACCCCCGAGCGAATCCGCGAAGGCGTCCGCAGACTCGCCGGTGTCATCAGTGAGGAGTTCGACCTCGTGCGGGCACTCGGCGGCGTTCCCACGCCCGACGAGGAAGCCGACAACACTTCGCCCGCCGGTTGGGGAGGCGTGTGAACGCCGTGGAGACCACCGTCGCCGTCATCGCCGGTGGCCTGTCCTTCGAGCGCGAGGTCTCGCTCCGCTCCGGCCGGAGGGTGGCCGACGCCCTGCGGGATCGCGGCTACGGCGTCACCGAGCTCGACGCCGACGAGCAGCTCGTTGAGTCCCTGCGGAACGGCGGCATCGACGCGGTGTTCCTCGCCCTCCATGGCCGCTTCGGCGAAGACGGCACCGTCGCTGCGCTGCTCGAGCTGCTCGGGCTCCCGTACACAGGCTCCACCTTCGACGCCAGCCGGCTCGCCTTCGACAAGCTGGCCGCCAAATCGGTCCTGCGCCGCGCCGGGCTCGCCGTCCCCGATGCCATCCCCGTCGCGGAGGGCGCCCTCCGCGAGCTCGGCATGGGCGCTCTGCTCGACCGGGCCATGGACGAGCTCGGGCTGCCGCTGGTCGTCAAGCCCAACCGCGGCGGCTCGGCGCTGGGCATCCGCCTCGTCGAGCGCGCCGACCAACTACCCGCCGCGCTCATGACCGCCTTCGGCTACGACGACACCGTGCTCCTCGAGCGGCACGTCAGCGGGACCGAGGTGGCCCTGGCCGTCGTCGACGGCCTGGCGCGGTTGCCGGCCGTCGAGATCCGGCCCAAGGAGGGCTGGTACGACTTCGCCGCCCGCTACACCCACGGCGCCGTCGACTTCCGCGCGCCCGCCGAAATCGACGCCGGGCTCGCTGACCGCTGCTTCGACATCGCTAAGAGCGCCCACCTCGCCCTCGGCTGCCGCGACCTCTCCCGCGTCGACGCCATCCTCGACGACGAAGGCATCTGCTGGATCCTCGAGGTCAACACCGGCCCCGGCCTCACCACGACGAGCCTCGTCCCCATCGCCGCCGACGCCGCCGGCATCTCCTTCGCCGACCTCGCGGTCCACCTCACCAACCGCGCCATCGCCCGCCGCCCCCGCTAGTGATCCGTATCTGAGGGGATTGACGGAACGCTATTTCGATGGCAACCGCAGAGCAGAAGGCACTGATCACTAGTTCGGGAAGCCGCTCCGCTGGGTTCGGAAGCTGTTGCTGGTTGGCGTTGCCAGACGCCCCGTTGAGCCGTTGATCAGGGCGCGCGATGGACCTACGCGGTCCTACGCCCAAGCCACGCCGGTGATCCAGCACGAAGGGATCTCCACCTGCGGCGATCATCCTTTTCGCCGCAAGTGGCGTTGCCACCACCAAGAGCTGAATGCACATCGGCCGCGTCCTGCACCGAACGCATGTTGATGGTTCGCACCAAGCCATCCATGCGTGAGCTCACTTCGATACCGAACCCAAGAACCAGAGTCGGGTGTCGACACCGACGATCAGCCTCATGTCAACTCGGCGCGTCAAGCCAGAGCACATCTTCTTCGCGGGGCCGGCCCGCACCTGCACGCCAAACGGCCTCGAAAGCCGACACTCGACATCGAGCTCTGGGCAGCTCAGCTCGATGTCGAACGGACTGTCATGCGGATCGTGGGCATGGCCCCAATGAGGCCATGCCGTGCGCCCTGGCGGAGTGAACCGATCAGCTGGGAGGCGCCGAGAGTCCGACTGCCGACGGCACCGGGTTGGCGTTCTCCTCGCTGGGTTCCGCGAAGCCTGACTCCGTCGATCGACTGAAGGGCTGTTCGTCTTCACCCGAGTCTGGCGCCTGATGCTGAATCTCATGCGCTATCGGAGCAGCGTCGAGTCCGATGACGTCGCAGATGCGCTGGAGATCGTCGAGCGTGGCGAACTCGATGAGCACCTTGCCCTTGCGCTTGCCGATCTGGACCTTCACACGCGTATCGAATCGATCCGACAGCCGGTCGGCCAGCTCGGCAACGCCCGGGGCCTGAGGAATCGCGCGCTGGCGCGACTTCCGCTCGGCGTCTCCATCCGAAGGCCCGAACTCTCCGCTGAGCCGGCTCGCGAGCTCCTCTGCCTGCCGAACGGTGAGCCCCTCAGCTACGATTCGGTCCGCCAAGCGCTCCTGCTGCTCGTGATCCACCAGCTTCATGACCGCGCGAGCGTGTCCAGCAGACAGCGTTCCGGCCGCGATGCGCCGCTGCACGCTCGGCGCCGCCTTCAGGAGGCGGAGGGCGTTGGTGATGCCAGACCGGCTCCGCCCAATTCTGGTTGCGAGCTCCTCGTGGGTGACGTCGAAGTCCGCAAGGAGGGACTCATATGCGGCCGCCTCCTCAAGAGGGTTCAGGTCCTCTCGATGAATGTTCTCGATCAGCGCGTCGCGCAGAAGGGTGTCTTCCTCGGTGAGCCGAATCACCGCGGGAACGGCCTTGAGGTTCGCCAGCTTCGCGGCACGAACTCTGCGTTCGCCCATGACGATCTGAAAGCGGTCTTCATATGGGCGGACGATGATGGGCTGAAGGACTCCAACCGCCTCGATGCTTGCTGCCAACTCCTCGAGCGCGTCCTCGTCGAATGTCTCACGCGGCTGCCGAGGATTCGGGTCGACGCGATCAAGCGGAACATCGATCAGCGTCGCCCCGACGAAGGAAGGTCGAGCCACCGGAGCTTGGGTGCCGCCGTCGTCCTGATCGCCGGCCTGGCGGACTGACGCCTGCTCGCCGTCAGGCTTGGGGCTGCTGGGAATCAAGGCCTCCAGTCCACGACCAAGGCCGCCTCGGCGTCGCATCAGTTGGCTCCTTCTTGAGTTGGCGCGAGTAGGCCCGTTCGGTCTGCAAGCTCCAGTGCAAGGTCCCGGTACGCAATGCCGCCCCGCGAGAGGGGATCGTAGAGAGCGATTGGAACTCCGTATCCAGGAGACTCGGAGAGCCGCACGCTTCTGGGAACAACGGTCTGATAGACCAAGTCGGTGAAGTGCTTTCGAACTTCCTGGACGACCTGCTCAGCGAGCCGCGTCCGGCCGTCGTACATAGTCAGGACGATGCCGCCGATGTGAAGGGCCTGGTTGAGGTTGACTCGAACCAGATCCACGTTGCGTAGGAGCTGACCGAGCCCCTCCAGCGCGTAGTACTCGCACTGGATTGGGATCAGCAGTTCGTCGGCGGCGGCGAGCGCGTTGACGGTCAGGAGACCCAGCGACGGCGGGCAATCGATGAAGACCAGATCGTAGTTGTAGCGAACCGCCCCGAGCGCCTGGCGAAGTCGCGTCTCGCGCGAGAAGGCATTCACCAACTCGACCTCCGCACCCGCGAGGTCGATCGTGCTCGGTAGTACGTCGAGATTCCCGACCGCCGTTTTGTGGATGGCCGACGCCGCGTCGGAGTCTCCCATCAAGACTTCATAGACCGACGGTTCGATCTGTCGATGGTCGAGGCCGAGCCCTGTAGACGCGTTTCCCTGGGGATCGAGGTCCACGACCAGTACTCGTGCCCCAGCAAGTGCGAGGTACGCCCCAAGGTTGACCGCGGTGGTGGACTTGCCAACGCCGCCCTTCTGGTTTGCCACTGCAATCGCGAAGCGTTTGTACGGACCGCGGTTGATCCGGAACGTGACGCGAGCATCCCGCGCCGCCCGTTCGCTGTCGACAGTGGGCATCGACGCTTGGGACGAGGAGTCAGCGTGGTTGGTGCTTGCAGCCGGAGAGGCTGTGCCGCTCAGAGCAGTAGCCTGCGTGTCCGATGTTTCACGTGAAACATCGCTTTGAGCTTCGCCTGCCTCGGACTCCGCAGGCCCGTTGGTCCCTGGCACCTCGGCCGCAGCCCGCAGCGCCGCCTCACGAACGGCGATCGCGGCTTCATCCTGCATGACCTCGTCCTCGCCCACGTTGTCGGCCACCTCTCCGGGACTCAATGTTTCAAGTGAAACATTGGTGCGGAGCTGCCCCGTAGGCGACGACGACTTCTTGCCCATCCGTCCACGACCGCGCCTCGACGCAGTCCGCGCGGCCGATATGTTCTCCTTTTGCGGCCCAGCGACGCTAGTGGCATCTGATGCCAGAATGCCCTCCCTGCCGTCATCTGCCGACTCGCGGAGCGCAGCGTTCGTCTCCCCCGAACCCTGCTCGCCCACTACCGCCGTGCCGCTCCCCTGTTCCTCCGAGCCGCTCGGGGGCTCGCCCGTGCCGCTGGGGGGTTCCCCTGTGCCTGTGCTGCTCGAGGATTCCCCAGTGCCGCTGGCGGGTTCCCCCGTGCCGCTCGAGGATTCCCCTGTACCGCTCCCCGGTTCCCCCATGCCCTTCGGCGGTTCCTCCGAGCCGTTTCCCGGCTCCGCCGCGCCGTTCCCCGGCTTTGACGCCCCGTCCCGCAACTCCGCCGTGGTGTGCCGTGACTCCGCCATGCTGGGTTGTGATTGCGCCATGCTGTGTTCCGGCTCTGCGCCGTGTTGCGGCTCCGCCATGCCGTTCCCTGGTTGCTCCGAGGCCTCGTCGCTTACTGCCGCCGAGCCGTTCCGCGGTCCCTCCGATCTGGTCCCTGGCCTCGCTATGCCGCTTCCCGGCTCCGCCGATGGGTCCGGCGACTCCGCGGGGCGGCCATGCGCTCGCGCCCTGCCACCCCACGGTCCTCCCCTGCTGCCCTGCGGTTCCACGGAGCCCGTTCCCGGTTCCCCCGTGCCATCCTCCATGTCCGTAGTGCCACCACCCTCGGGTTCCAGCCTGCCCCGCTCGGGCTCCGCCCTGACCCGCTCGGGTTCCGCCCTGCCGCCCTGCGTTGCCGCCTTGCCACCCTGCGGTTCCGGCCTGCCGCCCCGCGGTTCCGGCCTGCCGCCCTGCGGTTCCGGCCTGCCACCCTGCGGTTCCGGCCTGCCACCCCGCGGCTCTGCCTTGCCCTGGGGTTCTGGCCTGCCGCCCTGAAGTTCCGCCGAGCTCCCCAGCGCATCATCGGGATCCGCCGGAGACGAGCCATCCCTGAGTTCCATGTGAACCGACCCACCGCCCATCACCGCCGGCGAAGCCAACCTCTGAACGATCTCCTCCAGACCGGGTTCCAGCCCTGGCGGCGCATCCTCGGACGGATCGATCTCCGGCGACCCGGAGGACAGCCCGGGTGTCGCGAATCGAATCTTGGACTGCTCTTGCTCACCTTGCTGATCCGCCAGTACGTCGTCGGCCTCCGACGCTGAGGCAAACCAATCAGGAACAGGACCGAAGCCCACCTGTCCCGCTCCGGGCGTGCCTGTCTTGGCTGCCGGAGGCGCGGGATCTGCCGTCGCGTCGCTGTCCATTGCAGCAGCGCCATCAGGGGCCCGGTCGCCTCCGTCAGCATCAGCACCGTGGTCGCCTTGGTCGGCACCGTCACCTAACAGAGTCCTTGGACCCGCATCCAGCTCACCGAACCTTGGAACAGCCGGATCAGACTCCCCGATCGAGGCAGAAGCGGGGTTGGAAGCCCCACTCGAGGCAGTCGACGAGGCGGCGGACAAATCGTCTGCAGCATGCCCAGCTTGTCCAGGCCTCGGCGAATGGGTGGGCTCTACCGATGCCTCGCTGGTCACGGGCCGTTCTGGCATGCCGGGTCCCACGGCCTCAGCGTCTTCCGCTGCGCCCGCTGGATGGGCCGGTTCCTGAGCTTGGCGCGGCTCAGGCTCCAAGTCCTTACCCAGCTTCATCGGAGTGGCTGTCGCTGACTCAGCTTCGATTGCGCCATGCGTGGCCGATTGCATCGCTCCATCGCTCATCGACGATTCGGACCCTGGCTCGGATGTGTCGATGGCAGCGGACTGGGATGCCGTGGTCGCATCATGGGATGCCGTGGATGCACCCTCCGTGGAGGAGAAATCGGAGCGCTGCCCGACCGCTCGCTGTTCGGCCCTGCCGCTCGGAGCCGTACCGATGCCTTGGTTATTGACAGGCCTCAGTGAGGGATCAGACCCTTCCAATGGACCCGATTCCTGAATGGCTGATTCCGGCTCGCCGGCACGTCCCACATTCGATGCGGGAAGCGGATCGCCAGCGTCTCCCAGACTCGAGGCGGGGAGGGGGTCGCCAGTGCTTCCTCCATTGGTGGCCGGGAGCTGGTCAGCAACGGAACGATCTCTCTCCGGCGCCGTAGCATCGGCTGTTGGCGGCTGGCCAGCACCTTGCCCGGACAGCGCTGGCCTCCTCTGGGCGGCTGCGGCAGTTCCGGCATCGGTTGCATCACCTTGCTCTGGAGCGCCATCGGTCGTATCGACAGAAGCCGCTTCACCAGTGGCCTCAATGGCGGTGATCGATGCCTCTCCAGAGGTATCGGGCTCCACCGAGTCGTCGAACCACGAGCCACTCCTGGTCGCCCCGGCGCGCACTGCCGGCGATCCCGGAGATACACCGGCACCATCAATGCTCGCCTGACCTCCTACCGGTGCAGCAGTCAGGGTGCCGCCGCCGAGGCTGGTGTCTTGATGCGCGGACTCTGGGGGCGACGCGTCTGGAGAAGGTGCCGCCTCAGGTTCGCTCACGTGCCGCTCTGGACGCTGTTCCTTGACTTGCTTGCCGATGCCGAATGCTCGTAGTAGTCGTCTCATCAATCCTGGCTTTGATTTGGGCTGGGCCGACGGCCCATCGTGGCCTTGACGAGCGATGCGTCTCGCCTCCCTTCAGCCGGCGACTCCTTGGACCGCCGCACCGCGGCATGGCCCATGTCGCCGCTGTCGAGACAGCGAGCCGAACCGCTATCCGACCCGACCCGCCGACCTCCTCAACAACTCACGCCCCGCCATCCAGCAGTCGTCGCATGCTGACGCTCCACCGGACCTTGGCGGACTGCCACGGAGGCATCCGTACGCCAGATCAGCCAGCGCCGAGTGGGCTCCGTGCCGGTACGCCGGATCGTCGGGGAAAGCGGGGGGAGGTCGCGGCGATCTTCGTCATCATAACGACGGAGCCACCTTGGTCAATCGGTGAGCTGGGATTGGGGATAACTTCGCCCACCTCAGCACCCAACATTGCGCAAGCTCTGGCGAGCTGCCGCATCTCTGGCTCGCTCGGGACACCACGAGGGACGAGCAAGACACCGCCAGGCCGCAACAGCGGCACCCCGAGTTCAGCCACCACCGAGAGCGGGCCGAGCGCGCGGGCGGTCGCGACATCGAAGCGCTCACGGTTGGCGCCGCGGCCGAAGTCCTCCAGGCGTGCATGCACCACTCGGACGTTCTTGAACCCAAGGCTCTTGGCGGTGGCTTCCACCCAGTCCGTGCGTCGGCGCTGAGCATCCACGAGCGTGAACCGCGTCGCCGGGTACGCCGCCGCGAGCGGCAACCCAGGCAGACCAGCACCGGAACCGAGATCGACCCATTCCTCGCCGGGAAGAGGAGACCGAATCTTCGCCAGGCCAAGAGCATCCTCGAGATGGCGCTCCCGCAATCGCTCACCCTCGCGGGGGCCAAGGAACCCTCGCTCCACAGCTTCGAGATATGCCTGTTCAAGCTCTCCTAGCAAGATCTCTGCCCGTTCGTCACGCATCCTGGACCACTGGATCCTCCAACCTCTCCCGTCTCTTGGAGGTCTCGGCAGCGGGCCGAGCAAGGCAGTCCGCTCCCTATTCCCTATAAGGAATCGATTGTCCCGGACCCCGATCTCTACGGCACACGGCCACGACGGTCCAAGGAGCCTTGCCGCGACGGCTAGCCTAGCCTTGCCTTCGAGGCACGGCCTCCCATCGGCTGGCCGAGGGACGCCGGGCGGAGTACGTGAGCCGGCCGCCAGCGCGCTGAGGGCCAAGACGACGTCCGGAACGTCCACCGACGCGCTGACGAGCAACCGGATCACCTCGATGGGGACCGCGAGACTTCGAAGGACGAGCAGAGCGGGTCCGACCCGTGCGGCCACTGATCGATGAGGAACCCGCTTGCGGGCTGATCGCCAGGCCGGGTCTGCTCCGCCGCGGCCGATCGCCAAGGCGGCCTGCTCCGCCGCGGCCAACTGAAAAGCTGAGCCTGCTCCCCCCGGCCAAAAGGCTCACCGTGCTCCACCGCGGGGGGTCGACAAGCGAACCCCCCATCGCGACTGATCGACAGGCTCAGCCTGTCCCCCCGGCTCGTGGAAGGGCTCAGCCCATTCCACCGCAGCCGATCGACAGGCTCCCTGCTCCTGGCGGCTGCTCCACAGGCTGCACCTACTCTGACGGGGTTTGCTCGCCGAGGCGGACAGCGACGCCGCGCACCAGCGGCAAGGAGGCTCGGAGTGCGCCGATGCGGGTGACGACGGCACCGTGTCCCGCCGGCCGCGTTGATGCCCTCTAGGTCGTCTTCGCTAGCTGGCTCATTGAGCGCGCCTGCTACGGCGACCCTGTCGGAGCGATGTCGAGGCGGTAAGGGAGAAGTTCCACCTCTTGGCCGGCACGCCACCATCGAGATCGAGGTGTACGGCCACTGGGGCATGCACTGTCTCTACGCCTTCGTCCATGAGGTTGGCGGTACCACTGCCGCAACCCAGCGATGACCTGACTTCGATGCTGCAGGGATCGGGTCGGTGCCACCAACCACTTGCGGGCTACCAACCACTTGCGGGCCACAGAGGTTGAACGCCCGCAGGCGGAGGGTTTGGGGAGGTTCATTGGTGAGTGCCTGAGTGCCCATCGATTCCGCAGACCGAAGAGGTCGCTGGCCGCTCGGCGGAGGTCGGCGGGGACGGAGTCAGCACCGGTGGTGCGGCTCAAGGGATATGCCGGCTGCACAGAAGGCATGGCTCAGCCGTCCACAGGGCCGAGCCGTCACGTTGGTCGCGACGGCTCGGACTGAACAGCGGAAAGCCCTGGAACGCAATGTTTCACGTGAAACATTGCGTTCCGGATCGGCACCGCCCCACAGCGGGGCTTCCGGCGGATCACTGTGATCCTGTGGTCGTTATCCATCCATCGGAGTCCCTCACCGGGTCAGGCGACCGATCCATCCATTGCGCCAAGGCGTACGCCAGTCCCTGGAGCCGGATGCGGCGATAGCCCGTTTGACGCGAGGCCGGTCACGGTCGAGGGCGGCGGGCTCCACTCCGAGATCCAACAGATCCGCACGCGTTGATCGAGCCGCATCTGCTATCCCTAACCGCACACCGCCCCCCATCCCCGGCGCCCCGGGAACCGGACGCGGGCGGGGCAGCCCGACGAAGTGCCGCACAAATCAGGAAGGCTTGGGCCTGGTAGGACCACGAGACAAGACAGGACCTACCGTCGGGCATCGTCAGAGGTCGATCTCGGCGGCGGAGCAAGCGTGGCCGGTCACGCGGGGCGGACGACGACCCGGCGGTTGGGTTCCTCGCCGATGCTGTCGCTTTGGACGCCGGCGAGGTCAGCGATGACGTCGTGGACGATCTTGCGCTCGAAGGCTGTCATCGGTTCGAGTTCTTCGTCCTGGCGACTGCTGGCGACGCGCTCGCCGACCTCGCGGGCCATGGTGGCGATCTCTTGGCGGCGGCGAGCCTTGAAGCCATTGACATCGACGGTGATCCGGACCCAACGCTGCGTCTGACGGAGAACCGCAAGACGGGTCAGCTCCTGGAGCGCGCTGAGGGTCTCCCCCTCGGTGCCGACGAGGAAATCGAGCCTCGGGCCTTCGATATCGACATGGCCACCAGCGGTGTCGACCCACGTGGTGATGTCGCCATCGACGTCGAGGGCATCCAGCAGACCCTCGACGAAGTCGCCGGCGAGTTCGGTGTCGGCGGCGATGGCCTCTGGATCGGTCACCTCGGGGTGGCGCCGGCCGCCGCCGGACTCTCTCGCTTTGGGGCGATCCGTCATCCTCGGGGCACGCTCCTGGCGGCTGGCGCCGGCCTCCACGACAGACGGCTGGGAGGCGACTGCGGCCATCTCGGTCGCGTCCTCGATGACACCGGCTTCTCCGGTCCGCTCGACGACACGCACGACCGCTGGTTCACCAATCTTGCCAAAGGTGGATGGGACCGGCTGCTTGAGAACCTCGACCTCGACCTGGTCCGGTCGCAGCCCCAATTGCGCAGCGGCGGCCTCGACGGCCACCGCGACCGTCCTAGCGCTTGCTTCGGCGCTGCTGGCCACCCGATTTGCCCTTTCCGGAGGGGCGACCACCGGTGCCAGGCTTACGCCCATTCCCGGTGCCAGATCGCCCAGCCTGTGGGGATCTCGCCTGGCCCCCCTTGCTTCCACCACCGCTGCCGCTCTTCTGGCTTCGTGCCGATGACCCGCCACCCTTGGCACGCGCATCGGAGCGGGCACGATCATTGGCATTCTTGGCACTGCCCTGGGACTGCTTGGTCTCCGCGGGCGCTTGCTGCTGGTTCTGTCCGCGGAAGAGGCCGAGCCCTGCAAGTCCCTTGCGTGGCTGGTTGCCACCGTCGTTTGGCACCGCGGCGGAGGCGGTCGCCGGCGTCGGGGCTCCCGCGGCAGCGGGCTTCGGCGCATTGCGCAACAGGACCCACTGCTGGCCCATGCTCCAGAGGTTGGTAGTCACCCAGTAGAGCACCACGGCCAAGGGCACGTTGACGGCAAAGACCACGAACATCAACGGCATGATGCGAAGCATCATCTGCTGCTGCGAATTGACCTCTGTCGTCTGCTTGGCCATCAGCTGCCGCTGGGAGATGTACGTGGTGATCGCCATCGCGATGATCAGCCCAAGGATCGTGATCCCGGCAACCGAGGTGAGCTTCTCACCCCAGCCATGGAGTGCACTCCAGCGGTCGTCGAGCGGGACGCTGAAGAACGTCTTCCCGAGCAGGATGTTCGGCTGACCGTCGATCTCGTGGCTATAGATGACGCGGTACAGGGCCCAGAAGAACGGCAACTGCGCTGCGAGGGGCCAACAACCCGCCATGGGATTGAAGCCGCGCTCGCGGTACAGCTTCATCAGCTCCTCTTGGAGCTTCTGCTTGTCGTTCTTGTACTTCGCCTGAAGCTTCTTGAGCTCTGGCTGGATCTCTTGCATGACCCTGGTCGACCGGACCTGCTTCACGGTCAGCGGGATCAGCACGATTCGCACCGCGACGGTCAGCAGCACGATCGAGAACCAGAAACTCTGGCTACCCAGCAACGGCTCGGTCAGGTGCTGGAAGGTCTTCAGGACGACGTAGAGCGCGTCACGAAAGGCGTCAAAGATGCTGATGATGCTCACGAAGAGCCTCTCTCGAGCGAACTAAAGTTCATTACCTCACCGTACCGCGGAAGGCTCGCGATGGTCCGATCGGGCCGGAGGGACCGGGTCGATCCCACCGGGATGGAATGGCTGGCATTTTGCCAAGCGGCGCAGCGCCAGCCCCGTGCCTCGAAGCGCCCCGTGGATCTCGATCGCGTCCTTCGCGTATTGGGAGCAAGACGGGTAGAAGCGGCAGCGCGGACCCAGTGCTGGGCTGATCCAACGCTGATATCCGCCGATAGCGGCGATCAGCGCTCGTCCAACCCAACTCTGTCCATCTCGATGCAATCGCTCGGTCACCCCTCATCGCCGGTGCGAAGGCCCGCAGCGGCGAGGACGGTCCGCATGTCGCCAGCGACGTCGCGGTACGACGCGCCCGCGACGGACGGGCGCGCCACAACGACCAGATCCAAGCCCTCCGGAATCTCCTTGCCTTCCAGGCGGAGGGCCTCCCGTAGCAGCCGCTTGGCCCGGTTGCGAGCGACGGCGCCGCCCACCTTCCGGCTCACGACGAATCCGGCGCGGGCTGGCCCGCCTCCGGTCGCACGCTTGGCGACGTACATCACAACCGAACCCCGGGCATACGACCGCCCAGTCGCGAAGACCGAGCGGAACGCCGTCGGGGAGCTCAAGCGGTTGACGGTGGCCATGTTCGGTCCTAGGCGGCAAGTCGCTGACGGCCCTTGGCACGCCGCCGAGCGAGGATCGCGCGTCCAGCACGGGTCCGCATACGAAGCCGGAAACCATGCTTCTTCGCGCGCTTACGGTTATTTGGTTGGAATGTGCGCTTCACGGGAACGACTCCCTCAGGCCGGTCAAGGTGGAAGGCAGGCAAAGGTTCGGTGCGAGATGGCACCGAAGCACCGATGGTACGGGCCTGCGAAAGCAGGCGTCAACGCGGCTGGCGGGACCATGCGCCGTCGTGACCTGGCTCCCGAACCTCGAGGCTCGCTCTGAGGATACGCCCTGGATCCCAGCAACCGATTCCGACTTCCCTCTCGCCTCTGTGGGGGAACCAAAGGGGGGATACCGCCCCCAATCTGACTGCCGTGGATCGGGAGGCTGCGGTCAGACCGAGCGCGCGAGCGCGGCGAACCGTGCTGGGCCGTCATCAGGTCAGGCGCCCCTGTGGCCATGATCGTTGGCCCATGGGTTCCAGCGAGCTTCCGACCAAGAACTTCAGGGGATGGCGCCGGGTACGCCGACGATGCCCTGCCCCACAGCGCGAGTGAGCGGAGGACGGAGTGAGAGGAGAAGTGGAGCGCCCCGGCCGAATGCCAGCGTGAGCCCTGAGCTCCGGCGAGGGTTGAAGAGCGTCAAAGGGTGCCGCCCGCGGGTCCGGCGTGGGTCCCGAGCTCGGGCGGCAGCGAGGCGGACGGAGGTGGCCGCCGCCCGCGGAGGCCAGTTTCCGCTCGACGTTCCGATGGCAGCGGGCAGAGGTGGCCGGCGCCGGCGGGAACCCTGCTTCGGCTCGCGCTCCGGCGGTAGCGGCATGGCCGGACGGGCGCCAACGGGTGGCGAGCCGCCATCCGAGGGTCTCGTTCTGGGGACAACGATGGGGACGAGCTGTTGATGGGCAGGGGACAAGGAGCGACCGCCATGGGGCGCCGCTCGATCTGGGGACGACGCGACTGGCTGTCCCCAGCCGGATCGTGACAACCGAAGGCACTGTGAGCGGCGCCGATCATCGGTCGTCCACATGCCCACAGGGCCTATGACTCTTCCGGTATTTCTCTCTTCTTCCATCTCTTCAAACCAATGACCTGGGGACAGGGAGGAACAGCACCTGCCCGCAGGTCCTCGGCACACGAAGAGTCCAAGAAGAGAAGGATTACTCCCATACACCATTTAGGACATTCAGAGTCGCGGGTACGAGATACAACAGCCTCCTCAGGCCATTCGCGGGGTACGAGATACAACAGCCTCCTCAGGCCGAAGGTCCGGCGCGCTCCAGCACACCCGAACGGAGCTGGCCACAACTCGACACATGGTCCGGAGTGCTCGCCCTGGGTGCTCGTCCCCACTTGCCGTTGGAGCGGGCCGGGCCGTCGGAGCAGGACTCGTCTCGCTCCTCACCAGTCCAGCTGCGCCGACAGGCTGCTCGAGTCGAGCGTGACCGGCAGGATGCGCTCAGAGGCCTCCCTGGTCCCCAGTCATCGCGCTCCTCCGGAGATCGCCGGCGGCGAGTCGGAGACGGCCTCGGTGGTGTAGCTCCCGCTACGCCCGGGCCGGGCGGCGTGCGGCGCGGATCAACGGGCCCATCGACACCGGCGAGCCGTGTCGGGGTGGTGGTGGAAGATGAGAACGGGTCGCTCGGCGCTGGCTCGGGCGAACGTTGCAGCGGCGCACCTCTGGAGGATCGAGAGTCTTCCACAAGGTGCCGGCAGAGCCTTGAGGAGGCCCAAGCGGCGATGCTATCCTCCGGCAGCCTTCACTTCGGCAGCCCACGCGTTCAGCCCGGCTTCCCCATACGGCCTTCTGCTCGCCCGAGCGAGGTTTCGCCGTTTCTCCCGGCATCAGCAGTGGTGAGGCTTCCGCACACTTAAAGGAGGTTAGTTCTCCACACCTGTGGATGAGCCTGTGGACACACGCGGAGTGCAGAGGTCGCCGGGGGTTGGAGCCGCTGTGCTCCCCGGCGAAATCTGAGCACCAGAAAGGGGCGAGAGGTCGGTGGGCGAGGATCTGCACGAGGACGCTTCGGCGATCTGGGCCGCCTGCCTGGAATCACTCGACGGGGCGGGATCGACCCACAAGGCGTGGCTGGCGCAGACACGCCCTGTCGCGGTCGTGGGGGACACATTGGTCCTTGCCGTGCCGGATGAGTTCGTCAAGGAGTGGGTGGAGCAGCGCTACGCGCCAACCGTGCTGGTGGCGCTGGCGCGAACGGCCGGGCGGCCGTTGAACATTCGGGTCACGGTGCGCGAGGTCGAAGAGCCTGGCGAGGACGACTATCGTCCTCCGGTGTCGACACAGCACGCGGCCGACCGGCCGCAGCTCACACCGAAGTACACCTTCGAGCGGTTCGTCATCGGATCCTCGAACCGCTTTGCGCACGCGGCCGCGGTGGCGGTCGCGGAGGCGCCGGCGAAGTCCTACAACCCGCTGTTCATCTACGGGGGAGCGGGGCTCGGCAAGACGCACTTGCTGCATGCCATCGGCCACTACGCCGGCAACCTCTACGCCCAGCTGCGGATCCGCTATGTGACCAGTGAGCAGTTCACCAACGACTTCATCAACGCCATCCGTGACGACCGGGCGGGAGCATTCCAGCGTCGCTATCGCGACAACGACATCCTGCTGATCGACGACATCCAGTTCTTGGAAGGGAAGGAGCGGACGCAGGAGGAGTTCTTCCACACCTTCAACGCGCTGCACAACGCCGACAAGCAGATCGTGATCTCGTCGGACCGGCCGCCAAAGCAGATCGCGACGCTCGAGGACCGCCTGCGGAGCCGATTCGAGTGGGGCCTGATCACCGACATCCAGCCGCCCGACCTCGAGACCCGGATTGCCATTCTCCGCAAGAAGTCCAGCGCCGACGGTCTCAACGTGCCGGACGACGTGCTGTCGTTCATCGCTTCGAAGGTGCAGTCGAACATTCGCGAGCTCGAGGGTGCGCTCATCCGCGTGACCGCGTTCGCGTCGCTCAACCGGAGTCCGATCGACCTGGCCCTGGCCGAGATCGTCCTGAAGGATCTCTTCCCGGACGAGGGCAGCCACGAGGTCTCCGTGCCGATCATCATGGCCGAGACAGCCACCTACTTCGGCGTCACCATCGAGGACCTCACCGGCTCGAGCCGCTCGAGGCTGCTCGTCACCGCCCGCCAGATGGCCATGTACCTGACGCGCGAGCTCACCGATCTGTCGCTCCCAAAGATCGGTCAGGCCTTCGGAGGCCGTGACCACACCACGGTGATGCATGCCTCCCAGAAGATCCGCGGCCTCATGCGGGAGCGGCGCAGCATCTACAACCAGGTCCAAGAGCTGACCAACCGGATCAAGCTCCGAGCGCAGCAGGGCCCCTGATGGAGCGGCGGTCATGGCGAGGACAATGTTGAGCCTGGGAACAGCCAGGGGAGGTCGATCGTGAAGTTCACGACGGAGCGCGACAGCTTTGCCGACGCGGTTGCTTGGGTGAGCCGGACAGTCTCGACGCGGCCGACCCTTCCCGTGCTCGGCGGGACCCTGGTCGAGCTGGCCGGTCAGCGGCTGCGCCTGGCGTCAACTGACCTCGAGCACACCGGCGAGGCGGTCATCGAGGTCCGCGGCGAGACCGACGGCAAGGTGGTGGTGCCCGGCCGGATCTTCGGCGACGTGGTGCGCAACCTGCCCAGCGGCATGGTGGAGGTCGAGGCCGCCGAGGGCGGCCTGACCGTGCGCTGTGGCCAGGTCTCGCACGAGCTCCGCCTGCTCGACGCGGAAGATTTCCCGTCGCTGACACAGCCGTCGCTGGAGAGCTCCGCGACGCTCCCGGGCGACGTGCTGGCCGCCGCCGCCGGCCAGGTCGCCCGGGCGGCCTCCCACGACGAGGCGCGACCGGTCTTGACCGCGGTGCTGTTCGAGGCGGAGCCCGAGCGGCTGACACTGGCGGCCACCGACTCGTACCGCTTGGCCGTGCGTGACCTGGAATGGACCTGGTCGCACACTCCGACGACGGCGCTGGTGCCATCGCGCGCGTTGACCGAGGCGGCCCGCGCGCTCGCCGGTGAGGCGGCGGTCGAGATCAGCATCGAGCCGCACCAGATCACCTTCTCCGGAGGCGGCCGGCGACTCACCTCGCGGCTCGTCGAGGGGGAGTTCCCGCCCTTCCGCGGCCTGATTCCATCCGGCTACGAGAGCATCGCCACCATCGACCGCCAGACCCTTCTGGAGGCCCTCAAGCAGGTTGCGCCCTACGGGCAGAACAACAACCCCGTGCGGCTGACCTTCGAGCGCGAGCGGGTCCAGGTCGACGGCAGCCTCCAGGACGTCGGCCGTGGCGCAGCCTCCATCGAGGCCAAGTACGAGGGTGAGGCCCTCACAGTCGCCTTCAACCCCACCTACCTGAGCGACGGCGTCGGCGCGGTGGAGGACAACGAGGTGATGCTCGAGGTCCGGGACGGTCTCAAGCCCGCCCTGCTGCACGGCAACGAGCGGCATGGGTTCCTGTACCTGCTGATGCCAGTCCGCCTACCCGCCTGATCCGACATCCAGCGGTCCGGTGCACCCGCTCCCGAGTCCCCTCTCCAGCCCCGTTGGCTCCACGCTCCCCGACGAGGTACCCGTCAGATGCCCTTCGCGCCTCCCAGCGCCACCGGCCTCCGCCGTCCGGTCGTTACTGACCGGACGGCGAGGCTGGTCGTACCTGCGTGGAGCCGGACAAGCGGGGGAGTGACTCGCTCCTCACACACCTGTCGCGCACTCGTTCGGGGCACCATGGGCAAGACTGATCCGCGGCTCCCAACGCGGCCTCCGGGCCGCAGTGACAAGTCCGACCGCGTCCGCCACGACGACAGGGTCACGAGTCAGGCCGTGCAGTGTGCCCCCGAGATCGATCTTAGGTCGCCGGGCGCGGGCGATCCGCGAGCGGCGCCGGGTGCCAGGCCGGGCCATCCGCGCCATCATGGCCTGGAGCGGTGGAAAGCGGCATGAGGGTGGGCGGCTGAGCAGGGATGTATGTCGAACGGTTGGAGCTCGTCGACTTTCGGAACCACCCCGTGATCCGGCTCGATCTGTCGCCGGGACCTTCGGTGCTCACGGGGTCCAACGGGGTGGGCAAGACCAACGTCCTCGAGGCCCTTGGCTACCTGGCGACTCTGGGATCCCATCGGATGGGACCGGAGTCAAGCCTGGTCCGCGTCGGCACGCAGGCGGCGATCATCCGGGCAGCGGCCATTCGTGAGGGGCGGACGGTGCTCGTCGACCTGGAGATCCGGCCGGGGACGGGCGTCAAGGCGCGGGTCAACCGGGCGCCGGTGCCTCGGGCACGGGATGCGCTCGGGATCGTCCGCGCGACCTTGTTCGCGCCCGAGGATCTGGCGCTGGTGCGGGGCGACCCGGACGAGCGCCGGCGTTTCCTCGATACGCTCGCGGTGCAGCGGCTTCCGCGCTATCTGGCGATCCGGCAGGACTACGACCGCGTACTGCGGCAGCGGAACACGCTGCTCCGCAGTGCCGGTGGGCGTATGCCGGCGGCCTCGGGTCTGGCCACTCTTGACGTGTGGGACGAAAAGCTGGCCAGCGCTGGGGCGGAGATCTGGGCGGAGCGCCTGCGCCTGATCGAGTTGCTCCACACGCCCGTCGAGCAGTCGTACCAGGACCTCGCGGCCGAGCGGGATCCCGTTGGCATGGTCTACGTCTCCTCGGTGCTCGGGGATGCGACCGTTGATCCGAACCCAACCGAGCTCGGTCGAGCGTTGCGCGAGCGCCTGCTCGCGGATCGCACCAAAGAGCTGGAGCGCGGGGTCACGCTGTCCGGGCCGCATCGAGACGAGCTCGCGCTGTCACTGGGCGATCTCCCGGCGCGCACGCACGCCTCCCATGGGGAGGCGTGGTCGCTCGCCCTCGCCCTTCGGCTCGGGGCGCACCAGTTGCTGACCAGGGAGGGCGAGGAGCCGATACTGCTGCTCGACGACGTGTTCGCCGAGCTCGACCGGCGGCGCCGCGAGCGGTTTGCGGACCTCGCCCTCGCGG
>DASVXQ010000662.1:0-2087 GCA_036392615.1 Actinomycetes bacterium
CGGGCAGCTCGCCGTCACGGCCGGCCACGCGCGGCTGGCCGTGGCCGTCGAGCACCACGATGCCGCAGCCGCGCAGGTCGAGGAGGCGGCGCACGGTCCGGGCGGCGCGCTCCATGGTGGCGTCGAGGCTGCCGTGCGCCACCAGGCTGGCGGACAGCTCGTAGAGCACGTGGGTCTCGCGCTCGCGCTGCTGGGCGCGCACGCGGCGTTGCTCGCTGGTGCCGACCAGCGCGCTCACCACCAGCGTGACCAGCAGGTAGACGGCCAGCGAGACCAGGTCCTGCGCCTTGGAGACCAGCAGGGTGCCGAACGGCCGGACGAACAGGACGTCCGAGGCGACGAACCCCAGAACCGCCGCGGTCACCCCCGGGCCGAGGCCGCCGGTGGCCGCGGCGGCCACCACCACGACCAGGAAGATCAGCACCACGTCGGTGGCGTCGAGGTGGCCGCGGAAGGGCAGCAGGGCGGCCGCGCCGACGACCGTCCCGGCGACGCCCACTGCGTAGCCCAAGCCAACGCGAGGGCCCCGGACCTCGAGCCGTCGCGACCGCGCCACGTTCATCCTCATGAGGATAGGCCGCGGCTCTCCAGTGCTCCAGCCGAGCGCGGCGCCGTTTCTTTGCGCTTTCTTTGCACCCGCGGCGCCCGCCTTTGCGGCCGCTTTGCGTCCCGCTGGGAGCGTGGGGACCGAGCCCGAGCGATCGCGCCACGAGCCGCCCGGGCAGGCGAGGCGAGAGCGATGCGCTACATGCTGCGGCCCGACTCCGTCGGGGCGTTCGTCACCGACGAGCTGGGCAGGGACGTCTACTGGGTCCGGTCGGGCGTCTCCCAGCAGGTCGGCCTGTGGTCCCTGCGCGACCTGGCCGGCAGGGAGCTGGTCCAGGTGGCGCAGCACGGCCCGCAGCTGGCGCCGAGCTACGGCGTCTACCGTGCGGGGCAGCGGATCGGGACGGTCGTCCAGGGGCCGGAGCGGCTGCTGGCACGCTGGCGCTCCGGCGCCCGCGCGCTCGTCGCCGGCGCGCCGGCCAGAATGCGGTACACGGTCCACGCCGGCGCGACCGAGCTGGACGTGGACGGCGACCCCTCGGCGGTGGAGTACGACCTCAACCGCGAGGGCCGGCCGGCCGCCACCGTCGGCCTGCGCTGGCTCGGCTGCGGGCTCCAGGTCGGCACCACCGTGACGGTGGCCGACGGCGAGGACCCTGAGCTGCTCCTCGCCCTGGTCGCGATGATCGAGAGCGCCTGGGGCCGGCTCTGATCCTCGCCTGAGCACCTCCTCCAAGCCGCGCCACGGGTCGCGTGTCGGCCCGGTCTGGTTGACTTCGCCACGGCCGGACGGCACCGCTCGCCCTGGAGGTGGCGCTGTGGACGTACCAGACGAAGGGTTCCCGCGGCTGCTCCAGGTCGTGCTCGACACGACCGACGCGCGGCGGCTGGCGGAGTTCTACCGGCGGCTCCTCGGCCTGCGCTACCGTCCCGGCGACGAGCCGCCACCCGCCGGCGAGCCGGACCCAAAGGGGGAGGACTGGCTGGTGCTGCGGGACGCCGGCGGCGCCAACCGGCTCGCGTTCCAGCAGGTCGCGGAGCTGCCCGAGGCGACCTGGCCGGACGGCCCGCACCCCCAGATGCTCCATCTGGACCTCACCGTGCCGTCGACGGAGGCGCTGGACGCCCAGCACGGGCGGGCGCTGGCGCTCGGCGCGCGGCTGCTGCACGACCGCTCCGACGACCCCGAGGAGCCGCTGCGGGTCTACGCCGACCCGGCCGGGCACCCGTTCTGCATCTTCGTGGCCGCGCCGGCGCCCGCCGGCGGCTGAACCGGAGCCGGGTCAGGGGCGCGGGGCGGTCGGGAAGCTCTCGGCCGGCTGACCGTCGCCCCGGTAGCTCTCTGGCGGCACCGAGCGCAGGATCGGCCGGCGGCCGAGCCGGAACGGCACGATCACCACGTTGACGCCGTCGATGTTGCCGAGCACCTTGAACAGCCCCGCCGAGGAGCGGTCGTGCAGCACCCGGTGCCAGAACTTGGCGAAGTTCCGCTTGGGCACCAGCACGGTCACCTCGGTGTCGCCGCGGACCAGCTCGGCGAC
>DASVXQ010000663.1:0-10274 GCA_036392615.1 Actinomycetes bacterium
GACGGTCACGTCGGCGAGCTCGTCGACCTGGTCCTCCACGTCGAAGGTGTTCACCAGGTCCATGACCGGCTGAAGCTCAGCCGGAACGGCCTGCTCCGTGGTGGGCATCACCAGTCACCCCCTCCGATCCGCCAGGTGGCCTCGGGTCCAATCCGCTCGGGCGGCGCGGCCTGCATCCGCCCGGGCCAGCTTCCATCCGTGGGTGGCCAGACCTCCATGGTGGCGCAAGATTCCCGCGCCGTCTCTTCACACCACCAATCCTAGTTCAGTGGTTGCTATTATGCGAACACCAGTGTAATCTCTTTGGTGGTGTTAGAGGTCGAGGCACTGGAGGAGGGCGGAACATGAGCTTCCACGACATGCCATACGAGGCTGTGGAGGGCAGGATCGAGGATCTTCGTCGGGAGGCTGACGAGTACCGCCTTGCCTCCGAGGCTCGCCGCGGTCGCCGTCTGCGGGCCCGGCTCCGCCGGACCCTGCGCCGCCGCGCCGCGCTGCGCCGCATGGCCGCGCTCGCCCGGGCCGCCAACGGCGCCATCGGCGGGCTGATCAGCCCGCCCTGGCCCGGCACCGAGGAGCAGCACCGCCCCCTGCCGCTGCGCCCCGCCCGCTGAGCCAACGCATCCCGCGAATCGCCTGGACGCCATGATCACCGGCGGCCAGGCGATTCGCGTCTGCTGGTCTCGGAGCCTCGGCGATTTCCTCACGAAATCCACACGCACCTGACACGGCGGCGCGGAACATGGCAGGCTAGCGACCCCGGCCGCCTCCCCACCGAGCACACTGGAGCCGCCGTGTCCCGCTCGCGCAGCACCGCCCGCAGGTCCATCGCCATGCTGCTGGCGACGGTGCTGGCGGCCGTGCTCGGCGCCTGCACGATCCGGCAGTCCACCTCGGGGACGCCCACCCCCACGCGCCTGACCGAGGAATCCACCGACGCCAGCGCGCCGACCACCACGGCCCCGCGCCGGGTGGCGGCCAAGCCGGGCGAGGCCAGGGGATCCGCCGTCACCCTGGCATTCGGCGGCGACGTGCACTTCGAGGGCGTCATCCGCGGACGGCTGGAGCGGGACCCGGCGACCGCTCTCGGGCCGGTCGCGTCCCTGCTCCGTCGCGCCGACCTCGCGATGGTGAACCTCGAGACGGCCATCACCGCCCGAGGCACCGCCCAGGGCAAGAGCTTCACCTTCCGAGCTCCGCCCACGGCCTTCCAGGCACTCAAGGGAGCCGGCGTCGACGTGGCCACCATGGCCAACAACCACGGCATGGACTACGGGCTGATCGGGCTCCAGGACTCCATCGAGGCCGCCGAGCAGGCCCACTTCCCGGTGGTCGGCATCGGCCGCGACGCCGACCACGCCTTCCGCCCCTACCGGGTGACCATCAACGGCCAGCGCATCGCGATCATCGGGGCGACCCAGGTGCTGGACGACAGCCTCGCGTCCGCCTGGACCGCCGGCGACGGCAAGCCCGGCCTCGCCTCCGCCTACCAGGTCGACCGGCTGGTGGCCGCCGTCCGCGCCGCCCGCCGGGTCGCCGACACCGTGATCGTCGACCTGCACTGGGGCAAGGAGCTGTCGCGCTGCCCCATCGAGCGCCAGCGCGAGCTCGCGCCCAAGCTGGTCGGGGCGGGCGCCGACGTGGTCGTCGGCTCGCACGCCCACGTGCTGCTCGGCGGCGGCTACCTCGGTCCGGCCTATGTCGACTACGGGCTCGGCAACTTCGTCTTCTACTCCAGCGGTGGCGTGACCGCCCAGAGCGGTGTGCTCACCCTGACCGTGCGCGGGCGGGCGGTCACCAAGGCGGCCTGGACGCCCGCGACCATCTCGGGCGGCATCCCCATCCCGATGAACGGCAGCTCCGCCGACAGCGCGCTGGCCAACTGGAACGAGCTGCGCGGCTGCACCGGCCTGTCCGCTGAGCCGAGTGCCTCCCTCTCCTGAGCTGGACGGCTCCGCACAGCCAGTCGTCCCGAGGCCCTCCGCCACGCCACGTCGCGGCATCTTCGAAGGTCTCCGCCTGCTGGTCGTCGCCGTCGGGTTCCTGACCAGGGTCCCGGTCCCGCGGATGACCATCGGCCCCGACGACCTGCGCCGCGCGTCCGCGCTCTTCCCGCTCGTCGGCCTCGGCGTCGCCGGCCTCGGCGTCGCCACCCGAGCCGCCGTCGCGCCCCTTTGGGGCACCAGCGTCGCCACCGTCGCCGCGATCGTCGCCATGGTCCTGGTGACCGGCGCCTTCCACGAGGACGGTCTGGCCGACGCCGCCGACGGCCTCTGGGGCGGCTGGACCCCTGCCGAACGCCTCGCCATCATGCGCGACAGCCGCATCGGCACCTACGGAACCGTCGCCCTCATCGCCGCCTTCAGCCTTCGCCTCGCCCTCCTGCTGCCCCTTGGCCTCGCCGACTTCGCCCGCGCCCTCGCCTGCGCCCACGTCCTCGCCCGCGCCTCCAGCCTCCTCCTCACCCACCTCCTCCCCGCAGCCGACGCCGCCCTGCGCGCCGAGCAGCCTCCTCGCGTGGGGGCGTTGCCCGACGATGACAACGTGGAGCCCGACAACCGCCTTCGGTCCCGCGCGCCGGCGCGCCCTCGGCTTGGTGTCTCGGTGGTGGGACCGCTTGGGGCGTGGGGGATCGCCTGCGCCGGGGTTGTGGTGCTGGCCACGGTTGGCGTTGCGGCGCGTTGGTGGGCGCCGGTGCCGCTCGGGGCGGGGCTGGTGGTCTGCCTGGGGTGCGTGCGGCTTTTCCGGCGGCGGCTGGGAGGGATCAGCGGCGACGCGCTCGGAGCGGCCAACCAGCTCGTCGAGCTGGCGTCGATGGCGGCAGTGGTCGCGCTGGTCAGGGCCGGGCTGCTGTGAAGCGGCCGGGTCCGCCGGCCGTGTGGCTGGTGCTGGTGCGGCACGCCGAGCCCGCCCAGGCCGGCACCCGCTGCGCGGGCCAGGGGGCGTTCGACCCCGGACTGGAACCGCTGGGCCGCGCGCAGGCGGCCGACGCGGTGGAGCGTCTGGGCCGCGACTTCGACCTCGTGGTCGCGTCGCCCGCCCGCCGGGCCCGCGAGACCGCCGCGGCGTGGGGCCTGCCGGTCGAGATCGACGAGCGGCTGGCCGAGCGTTCGTTCGGCGAGTGGGAGGGCCGTCTCTGGCCGGAGCTGTGGCCGGGAGTGCCCCCTGAGGTGCTGGCGAGCCCGGAGGCCTACGCCGCCTTCACCCCGCCAGGCGGCGAACCGTACGAGTCGGTGGCCATCCGAGTGAAGTCCGCGCTCGACGATCTGATCGCCGTCCCAGGGCGCCGGGTGCTCGTGGCGACCCACGCTGGTCCGTTGCGGCTCGCGGTCGGCGCCGCGCTGGGCCTGCCGCCCTCCGTCGCCCTGACCCTCGGCGCCGGCTACGCCCGAGCAGCCATGCTCCTGCACCGCGCCGGCCAGTGGTCGCTCGACGGCCTGAACTGCTGACTGCTCGATCAGTCAACCGGGCCCGCGGTTCCCCCGCGCCCACGGTTCCGGTTCCCACGCGCCCGCGGTTCCGGTTCCCACACCCCCGCGTTCCGGTTCCCGCGCCCACGGTTCCCATCCCGCGCCCCCGCGGTTCCCGTTCCCACGCGCCCGCGTTCCCATAATGGGTGGTGCAAGTCTCCCAGACCGCTGGAGCCGGTATGGACCACCACCTGGGCATCCTCGCGCACAGCGCCGAAGGGGCCGCGCTGTGCTTTCGGACCTTCTGCCAGGAAGGGTTCCAACGACTCGGGCCCCATGACCACCCGGACGTGACCCTGGACTGCATCGCCCTGGCCCGCAGCATGCCCGCCTGGGACGACGGCGACCACGCGTCGATCCGGACCGTTCTCGCCGAGAGCGTGCGGCGGCTCGGCGCGGCGGGAGCCGACTACTTCGTCTGCCCTGACAACACCGCCCACATGGCGTTGGAGCGGCCTGGCGCGGACCTCGCGCTTCCAGGGCTCCACATCGCCGAGGTCGTCGCCGACCAGGCCGTCCGCGACGGCCGGCGGCGCGTCGGCGTCATTGGCACCAGATACCTGATGGAAGGGCCGGTCTATCCCACGGCGTTCGCCGCCCGCGGCATCGCCGCCGAGATCCCGGAGCCCGACGAGCGCCAGCTCATCAACAAGATCATCTTCGACGAGCTGGTCAATGGCGTGTTCACCAGCGGCTCGCGCGAGGAGTACGTCCGCATCATCGAGCGCCTGGCCGCACGCGGCTGCGACGCCGTCGCGCTGGTGTGCACCGAGGTTCCCCTTCTGGTGACCCCGGACGCCTCCCCGCTCCCCACCCTGGACTCCACCCGCCTGCTGGCCCGCGCCGCGTTCGATGTCGCCGTCGGCCACCGCCCCATGCCCACCTGGCGCGGCGGCCCTGTCGGCAACTGAAGTACGGAGGGGGCGGGAGTGACCCACGCCAATCGGTCGCCCCTGCCCCCGGTCCAGCCACGCTCGGCGGGCGGCGAGCTGCCGCGCCGAGGGTCGCGCCGCGGGGATACCGCCTGCGCCTGCCACCGCAGGTCGTCGGGTCCCTTCGACCGGGGTCAGCCTGAGGTGAGCGCCCGGGTCCCTTCGACCGGGGTCAGCCTGAGGTGAGCGCCTCGAGCAGGTTCTCTTCGAGCCAGCCGAGGTAGGAGAGGACGTGGAGCGCTGGGGCCTGGGGGTCGGAGGGGTCGACGTCGCCCTCGAAGTCCTCGGTGATGCCGAGGCGGACGCCGAGGGCGAGGCGCAGGTCGTTCAGGGCTCCCAGCCAGGCGCCGGCCTCTTCCTCGCTGAGGTCGACCGTCCAGCGGCGCAGGCTGACCGTTCCGCGGTCGAGCGTCTTGGTGATGACGTCGAGGTTGGCGAGCTTCGACTCGAGCAGGTCGTTGCGCACCAGCCGCCGGTACTCGGCGTCGCGCTCGACGTCTTCGGGCTCCAGGTAGGCGCGCGGAAAGAGGCGCTCGAGCACCGGGTCCACGGGGGCCGCCGGCCGCTGGCTCGCCTCGTCCGGTCCATCCTCCGCGCCACCGGGTCCCGCGGGACCACCGCCCGGTCCGGCCGGGGGGCCGAATCGCGGGTCGACCTCGGCGGCGGGTGGGCCCGAACGGGGAGCCCAAGGATCGAGGACGGTGGACGGGTCATCGGCGTCCGGCGGCAGGCCGCCGAAGCGCTCGGTCATGGCGTCCGGGTTGCCGGCGCCGACGAGCACGGAGCGGAGCTGATCGGGGAGGCTACGCAGCAGCGCGATCTCCTCGCCGCTCAACCGCACGCGAAGCTTGTCGCGGCCGACTCGCTTGACGGTGGCCATCACGACTACCGGTCCTTCTGCATGGTGGCCCACAGTCCGTGGCCATGCAGCCGGTAGACGTCGTACTCCGCCTTCTCCCGCGGACCGCTGGAGACGACCGCTTTGCCCTTCTGATGCACGTCCATCATGAGCTTGGTGGCCTTCTCCTTCGAGTAACCGAACAGCTTCTGGAAGACGAACACCACGTACGACATGAGGTTGATCGGATCGTTCCAGACGATGACGATCCAGGGCACGTCCGGCTCTGCGACGTCCTCTCGCTCCGGAGCCCGCTCACGTGTCGGCGCTGTGGTGCTCATGCTGCTCATGCGCTCCATGGTGGCAAATCCTCGGGAGGAACGGAAAGCGGCGCTCGAACCGTTGGTATCACGGCGGAATCAGCCGGCGCTTGTCTCCCGAACCGTTGGTATCACGGCGGAGCCAGCCGGCGCTTGTCTCCCGCCCTCCGGGTGATACCCGCTCGGTCGAGGTGCTCGAGCAGTGGGATCGCCGTCTTGCGGCTGGTCTCGAGGGCCGCTCTGGCCTCCGAGGCGGTGAAGTCGGTATCGGGGAACGCCCGCCGCAACGTCGCGACGGCCCGGTCGAGCACGCGTGTGCCGAGATAGAGCCCCGGCGCGATCGCCGTCAGCGTCCCCTGGCGACGCAGCACCGCGGTGAGCTGTCGATCGGCGCCCAGATCGGCAAGATCCGTCTCGGTCAGCACCGCGACGCCGCGCTCGGAGATGGCGGCCTCGACGCGGCCACGGGCCGCTTCCCGCCGTGGATCGAGCCGGACGTCATGGCTGGGCAGGCGGACGGCCGGACCGTCGAGCACCAGCCGACCCTCACCGACCAGCGCCTCCACCACCTCGGCGGCGCCGGCCACGACCTGGCGGGCAGCCTGTGCCGGCAGGCCGGACGCCAGCGGCTCCTCGCGATGATGGCGCTCGACCGCTTCGAGGACCGCGCTCCGGGCCGCCTGGAAGGCGGCGGGCGACCAGGCCAGACCGCGGGAGCGGACGGCGCGGCCCGCGTCGACGGCCGCGAGCAGCATGCGCTCGACCAGCGCCGGGCCGGTGCCGACCAGCCGGGGCAGCTCCTCCACGGCAACCGATCCGCGTTCGGCCAGCACACGTTCCAGCAGGCCAGCGCGATCGTCGTGGGCGAGCGCGGCCTCGCGCGCCTCCAGCTCCTCGGTGCGGCGGACGCGGGCGGCGGTGCCGTGGACCTCGCCGCGGGGGAAGGGGTCGAGCACCGGGCCGCCGCCGACCGTCTCGTCCCGCCCGCTGTCGCGCAGCACCACGGGCTCCGACACGTCCAGCACCAGCGGGTGCTCCAGGTGCAGGCGCACCAGACCGTCCTCGCCGGCACGGATCTCGTGCGCATCGAGCGGCTGCAGCCGGGCCGCGGTCTCGGCGGCGCCCGCGTAGACCAGATAGGCGCCCCGGGCGCGCAGCGGCGCCGGGGCGTCCGGCAGGCAGCGCAGGCGGCAGTCGACCGCCCGCGTCGGCGCCCACTGTCCCGGCAGCGCCAGCACGTCGCCACGCGCCACCTGATCGGTGGCGACGCCGGCGAGGTTGACCGCCAGCCTGCGGGCGGGGTCCGCCTCGGCGACCGGGTGACCGTGGCTCTGGAGCGCCCGGACGCGCACCCGCCGACCCTGTGGCAGCAGCTCGCCCTCCAGCTCCGACCGGAGGGTCCCGCCGGTCAGCGTCCCGGTCACCACCGTGCCGCTGCCGCGCACCGAGAAGACCCGGTCCACCGCCAGCCGCGGCCGGCCGCGATCGACCGGCTCCGGGATCTGGTCGAGCGCATCGTCCAGGACGGCGCGGAGCTCGTCGAGGCCGACGCCGGAGGGCGCGGCGGTCGGCACGATCCGGGCGGCGCGCAGGCTGGTCCCGGCGACCCGCGACGCCACCTCGGCGGTGACCCGTGCCCGGGTGACGTCGTCCACCAGGTCGACCTTGGTGAGCGCGATCACGCCGGTCGCGATGCCGAGCAGGTCGAGGATGGCCAGGTGCTCGGCGGACTGCGGCCGCCAGCCCTCGCTCGCGTCGACCACGAACAGGGCGCAGTCGACGCCGCCCACGCCGGCCAGCATGTTGTGCACGAAGCGCTCGTGGCCTGGCACGTCGACGAAGCCGACCTCGCGGCCCGACGGCAGGTGCGTCCAGGCGAAGCCAAGGTCGATGGTCAGTCCGCGGGCCTTCTCCTCGGCGAGACGGTCCGGGTCGGTGCCGGTCAGGGCGAGGACCAGCGCGGACTTGCCGTGGTCGACATGCCCCGCCGTCCCGATGACGTGCGGCATCAGGAGCCCTCCCGTGCGCGAGCGAGGGCTGTGCGCAGCGCGCCAGCCACGGCGCCGTCCTGATCCGGCGGCACGGTGCGCAGGTCGATGACGACCTTGCCGCGTTCGGCCCGGGCGATCACCGGTGGGTCCGCGCCACGGAGCCGCCCGAGCACGGCCTCGTCGCCGATCTCGCCGGGGTCGACCTCGACCAGCACGCTGGGGAGCCCCTCGCCGGGCAGGCTGCCGCCGCCGGCCACGCTGACCCCCTCGCGTATCGAGGCGGCCGGTCCCAGCGCCGCGGCGAGGGCCTCGGCGCGTGGGCGGAGCTCATCGGGCCCGAGCGCCAGGGCACGCCAGACCGGCAGCTCCTCCCGCCGGCCGGCCGCGTGGGCGGCGAGGGTGACCTCGAGCGCGGCGATGGTCAGCTTGTCGGCGCGCACGGCGCGGGCCAGCGGGTTCCTGGCCAACGTGCGGATGAGGCCTTCGGTGCCCACCAGGAGGCCCGCCTGTGGGCCGCCGAGCAGCTTGTCGCCGGAGAACAGCACCAGGTCCGCGCCGGCCGCGAGGCTCTGCCCGACCGATGGCTCGTCGCCGAACGGGTCGCCGATGAGGCCGGACCCGAGGTCGTGGAGCAGCGGCAGGTCGTGCTGGTGCGCCAGCTCGCTCAGGGCGCCGAGCGGCGGGCCGGTGGTGAAGCCGACGACCTGGTAGTTCGACGGGTGCACGGCGAGCACCATGGCGCTGCGCGAGCTGATGGCCCGCTGGTAGTCGGTCAGATGGGTGCGGTTGGTGGTGCCGACCTCGACCAGTTCGACGCCGGCGGCCTCCATGATGGCGGGCAGGCGGAACTCGCCGCCGATCTCGATCAGCTGCCCGCGCGAGACGATCACCTCGCGGCCACGGGCGAGACCGCCGAGCGCCAGCAGCAGGCCCCCGGCGGCGTTGTTGACCACCAGGGCGGCGGGGGCGCCGGTGACCTCGCGCAGCATCGCCTCCGCGGCGGACCCCCTGCGCCCGCGGGCGCCGGACTGGAGGTCGTACTCGACCGTGCAGTAGCCCGCCGCTGCGGCCACCGCGGCGACGGCGGCCTCCGACAGGGGCGCCCGTCCCAGGTTGGTGTGCAGCACCACGCCGGTGGCGTTGATCACCGCACGGATGCGGCGCCCGGCCAGCCCGTCCAGCTCCGCGGCGACCATCGCGGCCAGCTCGTCGAGCCCCGGGACCGGCTCGTCGGCGGCGGCCGCCCGGCGGACGGTGTCGAGCACGCGGCGGGTGGCGGCCAGCACCGGCCCGCGTCCCCAGGTCGCCGTCCGGGCCGCCACGTCGGGCATGGAGAGCAGGAGGTCGACCTTGGGAAGCGACCGTCGTGGGTCGCTCGCCCTGCCCGGCTGCCGGCCCGCACCGCCGTTCGCCGATCCCTGGGGCGCCGCGGCGGCCCCGGCTGGCACGCCCGTGCCTGGCTCCACGCCGGAGTCGCCGGGCCCGCGGGCCGGCGGTGACGACCTCTTCCGCTCGTTCATGCGCCAATTCTGGTCGAGATTCGGGCAGCCGGCATGGGCGCGGCGCAATCTGTGGATAACTTCTGCGGCCTGTCTCCGCGTCCACGTAGCATCGCAACAACTCGAATCGAAGAGGGGTTGCGTCATGGATCCAGTCGCTCGGCCGCGGCCGGCCGCGACCGTCGTGCTGGTGCGCGACGGACCTGGCGGGGTGGAGGCGTACCTCCAGCGCCGCCCGCGGACGATGGGCTTTGCCGGTGGGCTCTGGGTGTTCCCTGGCGGCCGGGTCGACCGGGCGGACGGCGACGCGGCGGTCGACGCGATCTGGGACGGACCGCCGCCGGCCGCCTGGGCGCGGCGGATGGGCGTCGACGCCGAGCAGGCGCGGCGGCACGTGGTGGCCGCCTGCCGCGAGACCTTCGAGGAGGCGGGCGTCCTGCTGGCCGACCGGCAGGGCGAGCCGGCGGCGCTCCAGGCCGCGCGTGGCGCGCTGCTCGCGGGGGAGCGGGGCTTCGCGGCGATGCTGGCGCGCATCGGCGTGCGGCTCGACACCGCGCGCCTGCGCTACTGGGCGTGGTGGCTCACCCCCGAGGGCGAGCCGCGCCGCTACGACACCCGCTTCTTCGTGGCGGCGCTCCCCGACGGGGTGACCGCCTCGGCCGGGGGTCTGGCCGAGGTCGACCAGGAGCGCTGGCTGCCGCCGGCCGAGGCGGCGGCGGACCAGTCGATGCCGATGCTGCCGCCGACACGGTTCACCCTGCGCGACCTGGCCAGCTACCGGTCGGTGGACGACCTGCTCGAAGCGGGCCGCGACCGGCCGGTCGAGCGGATCCTCCCGCGCCTGGAGGGGCGCGTGCTGATCATGCCCTGGGACGAGCGCTACCCGGTCCCGGTCGCCCCGCCCGACCACGGAGCGCGCGCGTGAGCGCCGGGCAGGCCGAGCGGGGCGGCGCCGAGACGCAGGCGGGGGACCGGTGGAGCGAGCGGGTGACCCGGGTGCTGGCGCCGAACCCGTCGCCGATGACGCTGGAGGGCACCAACACCTACGTGGTCGGCGAACCCGGTTCGGACACGGTGGCGGTGATCGATCCCGGGCCGCCGGAGCAGGAGCACGTCGAGCGGGTGCTCCGGGCGGCGCTGGGCCGCCGGGTCGAGCTGGTGCTGCTGACGCACACCCACGTCGACCATGCGGAGGGTGCGGCGGCGTTCGCCGCGCGGGCCGGC
>DASVXQ010000664.1:0-15217 GCA_036392615.1 Actinomycetes bacterium
CAATGCCAGCGTCGGCGTTCACAACGCCGCCCAGGACTCCGCACCGATGCTGCTGCTGGTCGGCCAGGTCGCGCGCTCCGACCGCGGCCGCGAGGCGTTCCAGGAGCTGGAGGTCGCGCGGGTGTTCGCCACCATGGCCAAGTGGACCGCGGAGGTCGACGACCCGGCGCGGCTGCCGGAGATGATCGCCAGGGCGGTCACGGTGTCGCTGGAGGGCCGCCCCGGGCCGGTCGTGCTGGCCCTCCCCGAGGACGTGCTGGCGGAGGTCACCTCGGCGCCGGACGCCTGCCCGGCGACCGCCGTCCAGGCGTCGCCCTCCGCGGAGCAGCTCGCCGAGCTGCGGCGGCTGCTGGCGGGATCGCGCCGGCCGCTGCTGCTGGCGGGTGGGCCGGGCTGGACGGCGTCCGCGGCGGCGGACCTGCGTGCCTTCGCCGAGGCGAGTCGCCTGCCGGTGGCGGTCTCCTTCCGCTCGCAGGACCTGCTCGACAACCACTCGCCGAGCTACCTGGGGCCGCTCGGCAACAGCGCCGACCCCGCCCTGCTGGAGCGGGTCGAGGCGGCCGACCTGGTGGTGGCGGTCGGCACCCGGCTGGACGAGCTGAGCATGGCCGGCTACCGGCTGCTGGAGCCGCCGCGGCCGCGGCAGCGTCTGGTCCACGTCCACCAGGACGCCGGCGAGCTCGGCAAGGTCTACCAGCCGGAGCTGGGCATGGTCGCCGGCATGCCGGCCTTCGCGGCGGCGGCCAGGGCGCTGGCGCCGATCGCCGAGCCGTCGTGGGCGGCCTGGACCGAGGAGGGCCGCGCCGCCTACCTGGCCTGGTCCACGCCGCAGGCGTCCGCCGCCGCGGTCGACCTCGGGCCGATCGTGGCGTGGCTGCGGGAGCGCCTGGACGGCGAGGCGATCATCGCCCAGGGGGCAGGCAACTACACCGGCTGGGTGCAGCGGTTCTACCGCTTCCGGCAGCGGGGCACGCAGTTGGGGTCCAAGGGCGGGACGATGGGCTACGGGGTCCCGGCGGCGATCGCCGCCAAGCTGGCCCACCCGGACCGCACGGTGGTCGCCTTCGCCGGCGACGGCTGCTTCCTGATGACCGGGCAGGAGCTGGCCACCGCGGTGCAGCACGACCTGGCCATCGTGGTGATCGTGGTCAACAACCGCATGTACGGGACCATCCGCATGCACCAGGAGCTGGCGCATCCCGGCCGGGTGGTCGGCACCGATCTCTGCAACCCGGACTTCGCCACGCTGGCGCGCTCGTTCGGCGTGCACGGCGAGCTGGTCACCGCCACCGCCGAATTCCCCGCCGCGTTCGAGCGCGCCCTGGCCTGCGGCGGTCCGGCCCTGCTGGAGCTGCGCACCGACCGCGACGCCATCACCACCACCACGACCATCGACCGGATCAGGGCCACCAGCCGCTAGGGCCCCGCGCCGCGAGGGGCGGGGCAAGCGGCCCGCGCCGCGAACCCGCGGTGCCCTAGGGTCTCGCCGCCTTCGGGACGGTGATGACGATGGTGGCGCGCTTGAGCTCCGGGGTGGCGCCCTGGCGGTCGGCGAACGCCTGGAGCTGGCCCATCCACGGAGGCAGGCCGGCGGGCAGGTCGGCCGCTGGGATCTCGGCCAGGTCGCCCGGCTCCAGCGCCTCGCCGTAGGGCACCAGGTCGCGCGGGACCTCGCGGCCGCCGATCGCGGGGAACAGCAGCTCCAGGCCGCGGTTCCAGTTGGCCAGCATGGCCCGCATCGCGCTGGCGTAGCGCTCGGCGTCGCCGCGCGAGGACGCCTCCGGCTGGGTCGGATGGGTGAGGTGCGCGTAGACCAGCTCGCGACCCTGCGCCGCCGGCGTCGCCAGCCAGCCACGGAAGGCGCGGTCGGCCAGGCGCCCGAAGGCCACCGCCGCCTCGACCCTCGAGTCGCCCAGCAGCAGCGCGTCCAGCCAGCGGTGCCGGTAGTCGACGATGGCCGGGTCCTCGACGTGGCGCTCGCCGCCGGCCTGGCCGTAGACGCTGTAGAGGAAGGCGTTGACCATCGCGTAGCCGCGTTCGATGCCGAGCCGCGCCAGCAGGCCCTGGGCGCGCTGGCCAGCCTCCCCCACCAGGATGCGGCGCACCACCGCCTCGTGGACGCCGGGGTCCTGCCCGATCACCAGCAGGCGGGCGCTGCCGTCGAGCCGCCCGCGGTGGAACACCGGTCCCCATTCGACGCGGAAGTCGCGCGGCGGGTACGCCTCCGGGCCGGGATAGTCGCGGCACAGCGTGGCGAACGGCTCGCTGCCGTAGCCGGGATCGAAGTCGCGCACGGTGACCTCCGTGGCTGTCGGGGCAGGGAGAAGCTCGAAATCCAAATCAACGCGTCCTCATCCTGAATTGCGAGTTCTTTGCCGGCAAGGCTCGGCAACGACGATTCGCAAATCCCGCGGTCGAATTTCGGGGAGCAGCGGCTCGGGGACCCGCCCATCCGCGCTCGAGGCAGCGTGGCGCGCCGCCGGCGACCCAGGCGACCGACGCCACCACGCCGGCGCACGGGCTGGCCGACGAGCGCGACCTCGCGCCCTGTCGGCCGTCTGGCGTGGCCGCGCGCGCCAACCGCGCAACCACCGCGGCCGCCGCGGGGCGGCCGACCGGACCGCGGCGATCCTGAGGGACGTGGCCGACCGCAAGCCGCCCGGCCTGATCGACGAGCTGGAGCGCGACGAGTCCGACGCGACCGCGCGCTGCCGCTGCGCTCACCGATGACCGGCGCCGGGCGGCGGGAGGAGACGGCGCCCGACCCGGACGCGGCGGGAGGAGACGGCGTCCGACCCGGACGCGGCGGTGCCCGGTGGGGTGATCGATGGGCTGCGATCCATGTGAGATGACGTCGTCATCTGACGCCTGCTTCGTGATAGGCCATAATTGCCGGCATGAGGCAATGGGGATGGCGCGCCTACCTGGTCTTCGGCGCCGCTCTCACCTTCGTGTATTACCTGATCCCGCCGGACCTCGCCAGGCTCGCGGTCTGGCCGGTCTTCGGGTTCTCCTCGACTGCCGCAATCCTGATTGGAATTCGACGGTATCGTCCTGATCGGCCATTGGCGTGGTATCTGTTCGCCGTCGGACAGGTGCTCTCCGTCCTGGGCGGCACGCTGTACGCGCTGCGCATCCGGCTGCACCCCGACGCGTCGACGATCTTCCCGTCGTTCGTGGACTTCTTCTCCCTCGCGTTCTACCCGCTGCTGATCATCGGGCTGATGCTGCTCATCCGCGGCCGCTCGCCCGGGCGCGACACCGCCAGCCTGATCGACGCCACCATCATCTCGACCGGCCTGGCGCTGCTGGCCTGGGTATTCCTGATCGGCCCGCAGGTCCGCGACCCGGCGCTGAACACCCTCCAGCGGGTCGTCTCGGCCGCCTACCCGCTGGCCGACGTGCTGGTGCTGGCGGTGGTGGCGCGGCTGGCGGTGGGCACCGGCCACCGGCCGCGGGCCTGGTGGATCCTAATGATCAGCGTGCTGGGCCTGCTGGCCGCCGACGTGGCCTTCGGGCTGCTCCAGCCGGCCGGCGCCTGGAAACGGGATGGCCCTGTCGACCTCGGCTGGATCGCCTTCTCCATCGGCTGGGGCGCGGCCGCCCTGCACCCGTCGATGGCCACCCTGTCGCAGCCGGCGCCGGCCCGCACCGTGCTGCCGCGCAGCCGCCTGGTGCTGATCACCGGCGTCTCGCTGATCGCCCCCGCCGTGCTGGGGGCCCAGTCGGCGCGCGGCCGGCCGCTGGAGGTCGCGGTGATCGCCGGCGGCTCGGTGGTGCTGTTCCTGCTGGCCCTGGCGCGGATGAGCGGGCTGGCCGGCGAGGTGGCGCTGCAGCACGAGCGCAAGCGGGCGATGCAGTCGGTGCTGCGGATGACCGAGGCCGAGCGGAGCCGGCTGGCCGCCGAGCTGCACGACGGGCCGGTGCAGCAGCTCACCGCGCTGCTCTACGGGCTCGAGCTGGCGCGGCACCACGTTCGGCGCGGCAGCCCCGAGGCGGCCGGCGAGCTGCTGGCCGGTCTGGAGGACAAGGCCACCGAGGAGATCAGCGAGCTGCGCCGGATGATGACCCAGCTGCGCCCGCCCGTGCTCGACGAGCTGGGCCTGGTGACCGCGCTGCGAAATCAGGGCCAGTCGTTCCAGTCGGCCAGCGGCGTGCAGTGCGCGGTGAATACCGAGCTGGAGCTGGAGCTGGGGCCCGAGATGGAGACGGTGCTCTACCGCGTCGCGCAGGAGTCGCTGACCAACGTCGGCAAACATGCCAAGGCGTCCCGGGTGGACATCTCCCTCGGCGCCGTCGATGGGCACGTGCGCCTGCAGATCCGCGACGACGGCATCGGATTCGACCCGGGAAAGGCCCGCGCACTGGTCTCGGAAGGCCATTTCGGGCTGCTCAATATGCGCGAGCGCGTCGAGATGGCCGGTGGCAAATTACTGGTCGACTCCTCCCCGGGCAACGGCACCACCATTGCCGTGGAGATGGCCCGGCGAATTGCCGCTCGCTGAGCTGGCAGTTTGCTGTTCCCACCCCAGAACCCCCACCATATTTGCGTGGACGTCAGCTTCTACGGAAATGGGAGGATTCGGGCGTCATGCAGACATTCTTCGCACCCGGCAGCCTGGTCAACGGCGACCGCGCTCCATCGCCGGTGAACCGCGACCGAGGCGAAGGAAGGAGCGCTGCGACGCTCGTGAGGATGAATGCCGCTGCCACCCCCCGCCAGCGCTGAGCCCGGGCGCCCCCCCGACGGCAGGCGCCCCTGGCTCGACCGCTGGCTGGCCGCCAACGCGGACCTGGCCGAGCTGCACTCCAGCAACCCCCAGGTGGACGCCGTCATCGAGGAGATCGACGGCCGCCGTGTGCGCATCGGCGACCGCTGGCTGATCGACTTCGCCTCCTGCAACTACCTGGGGTTCGACCTCGACCGGGAGATCATCGAGGCGATCCCCGCCTACCTGGACCGCTGGGGCACCCACCCGAGCTGGTCGCGCATGATCGGCAGCCCGGTCCTGTACGAGCAGCTCGAGCGGGAGCTGGTCGAGCTGCTGGGCGCCGAGGACGTGCTGATCCTCCAGACCCTCACCCACATCCACGCCGCGGTCATCCCGGTGCTGGCCGGCGACGGCACGATCTTCATCGACGGCCGTGCCCACAAGACCATCTGGGACGGCTGCGTGGTGGCGCGGGCGCACGGCGCGACCGTGCGGCGCTTCCACCACGACGACCCCGAGGACCTCGGGCGGCAGCTGGCCGACGACCCCGGCTCGCCGCGGCTGATCTGCATGGACGGCATCAACTCGATGACCGGCAACCCGCCGGACCTGGCCGCCTTCAGCGAGCTGGCCCGCAGGCACGAGGCGCTGCTGTACGTCGACGACGGCCACGGCTTCGGCGTGGTTGGCGAGCGTGCCGCCGACGAGCTGTCGCCCTACGGCAAGCGCGGCAACGCGGTGGTCCGCCATCTCGGCCAGTCGTACGACCAGGTGATCCTGACCGGCGGCTTCTCCAAGGCGTACTCCTCGATGCTGGCGTTCATCGCCTGCCCCTCGCCGATGAAGCAGCTGCTCAAGATCGCCGCGCCGCCCTACCTGTACTCCGGGCCGTCGCCGGTCGCCTCGCTGGCCAGCGGGCTGGAGGGCCTCAAGGTCAACGCCAGGCGCGGCGACCAGCTCCGGGCGAGCCTGTACGCCAAGACCCGGCGGGTGCTGGACGTGCTCGACCGCCTGGGGGTCTACACCCTGAACAGCTCGGGGTTCCCGATCATCGAGGTCCCCATGGCCGACCCCGACGACCTCGGCAAGGTGGGCGCGATCATGTACGAGCGCGGCATCTACGTGACGCTCGCGTTCTACCCCGGGGTGCCGCGCGACCAGGTCGGCTTCCGGCTGCAGCTGACCGCGGCCAACAACGACGAGGAGGTCGACGAGCTGGTCGAGGTCCTCGAGGAGCTGGCCGACTCGGATCTGCTGCGCCTGCGCGAGGACCAGAGCGCCGGTCATGTGTCGGTGCCGCGGCTGGATCCCCCGCGCTGACATGGAGCCGAAATGGCGCGCACCGCGGATACGGGACCGGCGCTCTCAGCTCAGGGCGCCTCGGCCAGGGCCTGGGCGGCGTCGGCGATCGCCTCGGCGTCGATGCCCGCCGCGTGGAGCAGCTCGTCGGGCTTGCCGGAGCCGGGCATGCCGGAGACGGCCAGCTTGACGACCCGCGGCATGGGCCGCGAGTCGGCGAAGGCGTCCAGCACGGCGTCGCCGAGCCCGCCCTCCGGCCAGTGGTCCTCCACGGTCACGATGCGCGAGGTCGCGTCGGCGGCGGCGCGCAGCGTGGTGGTGTCGATCGGCTTGATCGAGTAGCAGTCGATCACCCGCGCGGGCACGCCCCGCTCGGCCAGGTGGTCGGCGGCCTTCAGCGCCTCGTGCACGGTGACGCCGGCGGCCACGATGGTCACCCGGTCGGCGTCGCTGGAGCGCAGCACCTGGCTGCCGCCGATCGGCATCGGCGTGCCGGGCTGGTAGATCACCGGCGTGGCGCCGCGCAGCGTGCGGATGTAGGAGATGCCGGACTGCTCGGCCATGGCGCCCACCAGCTCGGCGGCCTGGTTGGCGTCGCAGGGGTGCAGCACCACGCTGCCGTGCACCGCGCGCAGCATGGCGATGTCCTCCAGCGCCATCTGCGAGGGGCCGTCCTCGCCGATCGACACGCCGGCGTGCGAGCCCGACAGCCGGATGTCGGCGCGGCTCACCGCGGCCATGCGGATGAAGTCGAACGCCCTCGTCAGGAACGCGGCGAAGGTCGAGGCGAAGGGCCGCCAGCCGCGCACCTGCATGCCGACCGCGGCGGCGATCATCTGCTGCTCGGCGATGTACATCTCGAAGTACCGCTCGGGGTGGGCCTTGGCGAAGATCTCCGAGTAGGTCGAGTTGCTGACTTCGCCGTCGAGCGCCACCACCTGCCCGTCGGCCGCGCCGACCGCCTCCAGCGCCTGGCCGTAGGCCTTGCGGGTGGCGACCTTGTCGCCCACCTCGAAGCGGGGCAGTTCCAGCTTGCCGGTGGTCTGGAAGCGGAAGGGCACCTCCCGCGGCGGCGAGAGCACCTGGACCCGCAGGTCGCGGACGCCGCCGAGCTCGCGGATGGCGCCCTCGGGGTCCTCCAGCGGCTTGCCGTGCATGCCCTCGCGGTTCTCGACCTCGGCGACGCCCTTGCCCTTGACCGTGCGGGCGATGACCGCGGTGGGCCGGCCGCTGATGCCGGCGGCCTCCTGGTAGGCCTTGTCGACCGCCTCGACGTCGTGGCCGTCGATCTCGATGGTGTGCCAGCCGAAGGCGCGCAGCCGCTCGGCGTAGGCGTCGGTGTCCCAGCCGTGGCGGGTGGCCCTGGTCTGCCCCAGCCGGTTGATGTCGAGGATGGCGGTGAGGTTGTCGAGCTGGGTGAAGGAGGCGTGCTCGAAGGCCTCCCACATCGACCCCTCGGCCAGCTCGCTGTCGCCGCACAGCACCCACACGCGGTAGGGCAGCCGGTCCAGGTAGCGCCCGGCGAGCGCCACGCCGACGCCCTCGGGCAGTCCCTGCCCGAGCGACCCGGTCGCCACGTCCACCCACGGCAGCCTCGGCGTCGGGTGACCCTCCAGGCGGCTGCCGAGCTTCCGGAAGCTGAGCAGCTCGTCGACGTCGATCGCGCCGACCGCGCGGTAGGCCGCGTAGAGCAGCGGCGAGGCGTGGCCCTTGGAGAAGATCAGGTGGTCGTTGCACGGGTTGGCCGGGTCGCCGAAGTCGTAGCGCAGGTGGCCGTCCAGCAGCACCGCGATCAGGTCCGCCGCCGACATCGACGAGGTCGGGTGCCCCGAGCCGGCCGCGGCGGCCGCCCGTACCGAGTCCACCCGGAGCTGCTGGCCCAGCTCGGCCCAGCGCTGGCTCTGTTGCATCGCACCGTTCGCGTCCACGTCGACTCCTTCCGGCGTCATCGTCCTGGGGAACGGGTATCTCGCCAGCCGTCCAGGTTAACAGCCGCTCCGGAGCGCCTTGAACGCCGGCCACGTATCCGCGGTGCGCGCCAGTGCGGCTTCCTGTCAGCCTCCCGTCGACAGGCGCGGCACCACACATGTCTGCCGTTCAGCCGAGCATGACCACCGTGGCGCCGGCGGCGCCGATGTCGTCCATGGCGCGCTGCGAGTCGCCCGGCTCGAGCTCGACCGCGCGGACCGCCTCGGACAGCAGCGCGACCTCGAAGCCGCGCTCGGCAGCGTCGATCACCGTCTCCTTGACGCAGTAGTCGGTGGCCAGCCCGGCGACCACCACCCGGCGGATCTGGTGCCGGCGCAGCAGGTCCTCGAGCTCGGTGGGCCGCTCCTCGCCGCTCTCCGGGTGGCGGGTGGAGAAGCCCGAGTAGCCGTCCTCGCCGCCCACCCCCTTGCGCACCACCTCACCCTCGACCTCGAGTTGAGGGTGAAACTCAGCGCCCCAGCTGCCCTGGACGCAGTGCACCGGCCAGATGCCGCCGTCCCTGGCGAAGTGCGGGGTGTGCTCCGGGTGCCAGTCCTGGGTGTAGACCACCGTGGCGCCGGCGTCCCTGGCCAGCTCGATCTCCCGGTTGACCAGCGGGACGACCTCTTCCCCGCCCCGCACGTACAGGCTTCCCTCGGGGTCCGCGAAGTCGTTCTGCATGTCGACCACGATCAGCGCGGTCTCGGGGTCGTACTTCGCCATCGGCTGCCCTCCTGCGCGACGGTTCGCTGGCGAAGAAGCTACCCCGACGCGGCTGGGCGGCGCAGGCGGCTGCTGCCCGCGCCCGCCCGAAATTCCCGTGCCGCCGGCGGGGCTGCCTGATCCAATAGCTGACATGGAGGGCTACGGCGCGAAGACATATGGCGACGGGATCGCCGAGGTCTACGACCACTTGCAGGTCGGCCGGCACGACACCGACGCCTGCGTGGAGCTGCTGGCCGGGCTGGCGGGGGAAGGCCCGGTCCTGGAGCTGGGTGTCGGCACGGGCCGGGTGGCCCTGCCTCTGGCCGCCCGCGGGCTGCAGGTCCACGGCATCGACCTCTCCGAGGCGAGGGTCGAGCGCCTGCGGGCCAACGTGGTCGAGGCGTTCGTGCCCGACCCGGCGCGGCTGGCCCAGCGGCAGGAGCTGACCGTTGACGACGTCGGCCTCGACCATAAGGTGCGATCCGGCCGCAGCGCGGCAGGGCAGGATGACCAAGCTGATCGGTTTGCCTGGGCATGGTGGATGGGAGATGGCCGGCTCGGCGACCCTCACGGCACGCAGGCGTCGGCTGGCGCTCGGGGCTGCCGCGGCGCTGGCGCTGCCGGTGGGCCTGGACCCTGCCCTCATGATGTGAACCGTGGCGGTCACCGTCGGCTGGGACCAGGCTATTGCGGAAATGGCGCATAGGGTGCAGCCTCCGGCTGTGAGCGCATCCAGAGGTTGGTGGACCACCGGCCACCCGTGACGGCAGGGGCCGCGAATGAGGAGACACCGACAACCGCTCCAAGCGGCGATCAGCGAACTGGCCGGCCTGGACATGTGGCTTGCTGCCGACCTTGGCGTGCAGCATCCCTCCTACGGCGCGATATGCGGCGCGCTGCAGGACGTTCGCGGCGCGTTGCAACGCGCTGTCGACAGCCCTCATGGCGACGCCGCCGATGCCGAGGTCGCCTCGAGACAACTTCGGACCTTGATGGCGCTGCGCGCGATGCTGGCGGAACTGGAGCCGAAACCGGCTGAGCTGATCGACCTGGAGGACCGGCTCGGTTGGGTCTGTGACCAGCTGGTTCGCGCTGGCGGAAGGGCGGATCCGCGCTGAGTTTCGGCGTCGTTCGACTCAGGCGTCGCTGGCGACCAGTTGGTCGTGGAGGCGCTCGCAGGAGCGGCGCAGCAGGCGGGAGACCTGCATCTGGGAGCAGCCGATCAGTGCGCCGATCTCGCGTTGCTTCAGGCCGTTGAAGTAGTAGAGCACCACCACGGCGCGCTCGACGGCGGGCAGGCTCGAGACCAGCTCGGGCAGCATGATCAGGTCCTCGAGGTCGCTGTGCGCATCGCCGTCGGGCAGCAGCTGGCCGAGCGGCGGGGCGCCCTGCTCGACCGGCACGTCCAGCGACAGCACGGTGCGGTTCTCCATCGCCATGACGGCCTGGCGGACCTCCTCCTCATCGAGGTCCACCTCGCCGGCCATCAGCTCGGCGCGCGGCCAGCCGTCGAACGAGCGCGGGAAGCCGTCCAGCGCCGCCGCCAGCCGTAGGGCATTGTCCTTGACGGTCCGCGGCACGCCGACCTGCCAGGTCGAGTCGCGCAGGTAGCGCTTGAGCTGGCCGAGGATGGTGGCGATGGCGAACGGCGGGAAGGGGGTGCCGCGCTCCGGGTCGAAGCGGTCGACCGCGGCGATGAGCCCGATCCTGGCGACCTGGCGCAGATCGTCCGGGGTGGTGTTCGGCCGGTCCCGGTAGCGCATGGCCAGGCGGTCGGCCAGCTCCAGGTACGCCAGGATGATCCGCTCCCGCAGCTCCGGGTCGCGCTGCCGGGCGAAGGCGTCGAGCCAGCCGGCGACCCGCTCCGGGGTCGCCTGGACGGACTCCGGCGCCCGTGTGCCGGTCACGCCGGTCTCGTGCTGGGGCATGGTCATCGCGGCCTCGCCAGGTCGGTGTGAACGCCCGCACCCACGAACATCGGCGCGTTCCTACGGGACCTACACGGTTGCCTTGCCGAGCGCCGGGCATGTATCGGGGCCGCGCCTCGACTACATGCGCCGAAGGGAGCCGAAATGGCGCGCACCGTGGATACGTGACTGGCGCTCGCTCAATCCTCGGTTGGAGCCCCCGCGTGGATGGCCCGGACCGTATCGACGGTGTCGGCCTGATCGGCCCGCTTGTCCGGCCGGTAGCGCAGCACGCGGGCGAAGCGCAGGGCCATGCCGCCCGGGTAGCGCGGGCTGGCCTGGACGCCGTCGAAGGCGATCTCCACCACCAGCTCCGGCCGTACGAACACGGTGTAGTCGTTGCGCGAGACCTCCAGGCGCAGCAGCTCCTCGGTCTGCCAGGTCAGCAGCTTGTCGGTGAGGCCCTTGAAGGTCTTGCCCAGCATCACGAAGCCGCCCTCGGGGTTGCGCGCGCCGAGGTGCAGGTTGCTGAGCCAGCCGCGCCGCCGCCCGTGCCCCCACTCGGCCGCGAGCACCACCAGGTCGAGCGTGTGGACCGGCTTGACCTTGATCCAGCCGGCCCCGCGCCTGCCGGCCTCGTAGGGCACGGTGAGCGACTTGACCACCACGCCCTCGTGGCCGCGGGCGAGGGCGTCGCGCAGGAACGCCTCGGCCTCGTCCTCGTCCTTGGTGACGATCCGCGGCACGCGCAGGGCTTCCGGGGCAACCCGGGCGAGCGCGGCATGCCGCTCGGCGCCGGCGCGGTCGATCTGGTCCTCGCCGTCCAGGTGCAGCAGGTCGAACAGGAACAGCGTGAGCGGCGTGCCGGCGCGCACCCGCTCGACCTCCAGCTTGCTGCCGAAGCGGCCGGCGGTCACCTGGAAGGGGTGCGGCCGGCCGTCGGGCCGCAGCGCGATCGCCTCGCCGTCCAGCACGATCGAGGAGACCGGCAGGTCGCGGACCGCCTCGACCAGCTCGGGGACACGCGCGGTGACGTCGTCCAGCGTGCGCGTGAAGACCCGCGTCCGCTCGCCCTGGCGGTGGAGCTGGACGCGGATGCCGTCCAGCTTCCACTCCACCCCGGCGGGCCGGACGCGCCCGAGCGCCTCCGCCACGCTGGAGGCGGTCTGCGCCAGCATCGGCTGGAGCGGCCGGCCGACGTGCAGGTGGAAGCCGCGCAGGCCCTCGACGCCGTCAGCGATGGCGGTCCGTGCCACCGGGCCGAGCGCGCCGCGCAGCATCAGCGCGCGGCGGACCTCGGCGGCGGGGACCTCGGCGGCCCGCGCGGCGGCCTCGACCATGACGCCCTCCAGCGCGCCCTGGCGCAGCTCGCCGCTGAGCAGCCGTCCCAGAAAGTGCTGCTCGTCGCGGGTGGCGCGGCCGAGCAGCCCGGCCAGCAGTCGCCGGCGGGCGGCCTGCGAGCCGGCGCCCGCCTGCCGCCCGATCTCCTCGAACGCCTGGTCGACGTCGAGCACGCGCAGCGAGGGCGCCTCGGCGGGCCGCGGCGGGTCGCGCAGCGACGCCCAGCCGACGCCGATCTGCCGCTGGCGGAGCTCGCCGGACAGGAAGGCGACCGCCACCTCGACCTCGTCCGGGTGCAGCCGGCGCAGGCAGCCGGCCAGGTGCTCGACTTTGACCAGGCGGGAGGTGTCCGCGCTGACCGCGTCGGAGGTCGCGACGATCTCGGAGAGCAGCACGACCGGTATTGTGCCGTTCGGCGGCGACAGCGGCCGCCTCAGCCGTGCAGCCCGGAGAGCTGGATCCCGAAGGCGTTGATCCTGCGGTAGAAGGTCGCGCGGGACATGCCCAGCTTGGCGGCGGCCTCGGTGCGGTTGCCCCTGGCCTCCAGCAGCGCGTCGATGATCGCGTCGCGCTCGATCCACTGCCAGCGGGTGAGCACCTGGCGGGTGACCGTGTGGCACTCGGCGGGCAGGTCGGCGCTGGCGATGCGGCCGCCGCGGCAGCGCGCCAGCGCGGCGCGCAGCACCCGGCTGAGCTGCTCGACGTTGCCGGGCCACTGGTTGTGCAGCAGCACCTGGAGCGCCTCCGGCTCGCAGCGCGCGTCGCTGCCGGGGGCGAGCTGGTCCAGCAGGAACGGCACCAGCTCGTGCAGGTCCTCGATCCGGTAGCGCAGCGGCGGCACCACCACCGGGTTGGCGAAGCGCTCCAGCAGCGCCGGCGGGAGGTCCTCGCCCGCGCTGGTGCCGACCACCCAGGCGGGGCCGACGTTGCCGGCCAGCGCCGCCGCCAGCGCCAGCGCGGCGGTCTGGTCGAGCCGCTCGAGCCGGCGCAGCACCACCGTGCCGGTGGACTGCTCCAGCTCGTCGACCACCGCGGCGATCCAGGCGGTGGGGTCGCCGTCGGCCGGCGCCTCGAGCACGCGCAGCCGCTCGTGCGGGAACCAGCGGCGGTGCAGCGCCTTGGCGAGCGCCAGCTTGCCGGCGCCGCGCTCGCCGCCCAGCAGCAGGGGCTCGTGCCGCTCGCAGGCGGAGATGGCCTCCTCGCAGGCGTGCAGCCAGGCGCCGCTGCGGCCGGCGACCCCGGCGAGCGGCAGGTAGCGCGGCACCTGGCTGGGCCGCCGGCGGGGCGCGCGGCCGACCATCTGGACCTCGACCAGCACCCCGGCGACCCCGGCGCGGGTGGTCACCTGGCGGCACTGGAGCCGCACGGTGCGGCCGCTGGACAGGCGCATGTCCGAAGTGCACTCGGCCTGGGAGCCGAGCAGCTCGGCGGCCCGCTCCCGCAGAGCGGCGTGGTCGCCGTCCAGCAGCTTGGCGCCGCGCGAGTTGCTGATCACCAGGTCGTCGTTGAGCGACAGGATCGGGTTGCCGCTGCGGCGGCAGGCGCTGAGGAACTCGTCGAACAGCGCCCGCTCGCACTCGCTCTCCAGCTCGACCAAGCGGCGCGAGACGTCGCGCGCGGCCTCCTGCACCAGCACGCGCATCAACGGGGTGGCCTCGCCGCGCCAGCCGGTCAGGTCGATCACGCCTTCGACCCGGCCGCGCAACGGGTTGCGGATCACCGCGCCGGCGCACGACACGGCCTGGAGCCGCTCGGAGAAGTGCTCCGGGCCGGACACCCACATGGCCGACTGCTCTTCGATGGTGGTGCCGATGCCGTTGGTGCCGACGAATTCCTCGGCGTAGCTGAATCCTGGCGCCAATGAGACGCTGTCGAGCCGCCGGCGCAACGCGCGGTCGGCGCAGCGGCGGTCAAGGATCCATGCCTCCGGGTCGCTGAGGATCACCGTCATCGGCGTGTCGCCGAGCTCCTGCTCGAGCCGGTCCAGAACCGGCGCGGCGCCGCGCGACAATCGGCTGTCGGTGTCGATGTCGGCGCGGTACGGCGGGTCGATCCGGCCGGCGTCCACGCCCGCGAATCGTGACCGCCGCCAGGAATTGAGGATCTGCTCGCGCACCGTGCCGGCCAGCGCCTCGCCAACGGCCAGGAACCGCTCGCGGGCAGCGGCGATCCCCGCTGCCAGATCGCTGTATCCGTTCGGCACAAGGCCCCCCTTCGAGCCCTCTTGGCGGCGAGATCCTGCAATCAAGCACTCGTCCCAAAAGCGCTGAGTGGTGGCTGAGCATATCGATTCCAGGCAGGTGTCTCAAGCTGAGACGTTAATGGCGGCTCGTTCGCAGTTTCATGTGGGACGGTTGCCGCATCCGCGAACACGGCGAAACGCATTGAGGGGGATATGGTGCGTGCCCAGGCTCTTCTTAAATTGGGTGGGAAGATACTGGTTTCGCCTGACGAGGGGATGAATTTGGCAAGCGCCGGAGAGTTCCCACTTCTGCGCGTATTGACGGGGCGCGTGCGCGGCGCGCCGGCCCCGCGGCGCACCGAGCGGCGACCGTTCGCCGGAGAGCGGATGACGGTCCCGGAGGGGACGGCGGCGGCCGCCCCCGGCCCCGGGAGCCCGGGGGGGCGGGAGCGGGCGGCGGAACCGCTGGCGCTGGCGGCACGAGCCGCCTGGGCTCGCGGTGACGCCGCCGCGCTCACCCGCGTCGGCCGGAACCTGTTCCGCCTCGCCGATCCGGGCATGTCCAGGACCGGCACGGCGCGTTCCGGCGGGCTGGGCGGCACCCAGGCGCTCGCACGGGAGGTACTGGCGCTGGGCGACCTGGCGGCCGGCAGGCTGGCCGCCCGCCCCACCGCCATGGTGCTCCCCTCGGCGAGCGACCCCACCCTGTGGCTGCCGCCGCGGCTGGTCCCCGAGCTGCTGGGCGAGGACTTCGGCACCTACAAGCGCGCGGCCGGCCTGCTGGAGCAGCTGCGCTCGGACGCCGACGGCGACGCGGCGCGCGGGTCCGGACCGGACGGGCGCGGCCTCGCCGCCACGTTGGAGCAGCTCGCCAGCAGCGCGGTGGCGCTCGGCCAGTGGCCGGCGGCGACCCGCTACGCCGGCGAGGGGCTGGCGCTGGCGCGCCGCGGCGGCCGGCCGGTCGAGGCCGCCAGCCTGCTCGCGCTGCTCGCCTGGATCGCCGGCGCCCGCGGCCGCGCGCTGGAGTGTCGCCGGCTGGCCGCCCAGGCGACGGCGATCGCCACTCCGAGGAGCTGCACGCCGGTGACCGCGACGATCAAGTG
>DASVXQ010000665.1:0-7268 GCA_036392615.1 Actinomycetes bacterium
GATCTGGTAGCCACCGCCGGGCCGTGGCCCGGCGGCCAGCTCGCCGCCGAACAGCGCCACCCGCTCGCGCATGCCGACCAGGCCGTGCCCGGAGCTGGGCAGGCCGGCTCCATCCTGGTCGCGGTCGAGCGCGGCGGCGAGGCCGCGGCCGTCGTCGCGGACGGTCAGCTCCAGGTCGCGTTCGCCATAGGACAGCACCACCTCGGCGCGGGCCGGTCCGGCGTGCTTGAGGGTGTTGGTCAGCGCCTCCTGCACGATCCGGAAGGCGGACAGGTCCGCGGCGGCGCCGAGCGGCCGCTCGGCGCCCTCGACCCGCAGGGTCACCGGCAGGCCGGCGGCGCGCATCTGCTCGACCAGCTCCCCGAGCCGCGCCAGCCTTGGCTGCGGGTCGAACTCGCCGTCCGCGCCGTCCTCGGGGTCGCCCGGCTCGCCGCCGCGCAGGACGCCCAGGAGCTGGCGCATCTCCTCGAGCGCCTCGCGCCCCGTCCCCTCGATCGAGGCGACCACGGTCCGGGTCCGCTCGGTGTCCAGGTCGAGCATCCGCTGTGCCGCCTGCGCCTGCACCACCACAACGCTCAGGTTGTGCGCCACCACGTCATGCAGCTCCCGGGCGATCCGCAGCCGCTCCTCGGCGACCGCCCGTCCGGCCTCCAGGTCGCGCTCCCGCTCGAGCCTGGCGGCCCGGTCCTCGAGGTCGACGAACCGCTCGCGCCGCTCCCGGATGGTGTTCCCCACCAGCCAGGCGACCGCCCCGCCGACCAGCAGCCCGAACACCGCCCCCCGGTCCGAGGGCCGCAGCCACCGGAGCGGCAATGCCAGCCCCAGCAACGCCACCCCGGCGGCGGCCACGACGACCCGCTGCACCCGGCGGCTGCCGTAGAGCGCCACGCTGTAGGGCGCCGCCATCTCCACCAGGTAGTTGGCGCTCGGCTGCACCCGCAGGGCGAACAGTCCCGCCTGGATCCCCACCACCATCACCAGCGTCACCGCCGGCCAGCGCCGCCGCACCCACAACGCCGGCACCAGGGCCAGCAGCAGCACCACCCCGAGGGTCGGCAGGTGCGCCCCGCGCCTGGCGTCCCCGAGCGCGGCCACCACCGCCAGCCACCCCGCCGCGATCGCCAGCAGCCCGTCCACCACCGGTGCCGGCCAGCCTCGCATCCACCCCGGCCACCGCCAGCCTTGCGCCACCTTCACACCGGACACCGCCACTGCCGCACGCCCGCTCCTGGTCGAGCGTCATGATGGCAGAACGGACATGGGTTGTGACCGGGTCACCTGGCGAGCGTGCGGAAGAACGCGCGCACGTCGGCGGTGAGCAGGTCGGGGGCCTCCATGGCGGCGAAGTGGCCGCCGCGGTCGAACTCCGACCAGTGCACGATCGTGTCGCTGCGCTCGGCGAAGCGCCGGATGGCGACGTCGGTGGTGAACACCGCCACGCCGGTCGGCACGGTCGAGCGCTGCTTGGGCAGCCACATGCTGGGGTCGTGGAAGCGTTCCCAGTAGGTGGTGGCCGACGAGCCGGCGGTGGCCGTCAGCCAGTAGATGCTGATGTTGGTCAGCAGCCGGTCGCGGTCGACCGCGTCGTCGGGCAGCTCGGCGGCCGGGTCGCTCCACTCCTTGAACTTCTCGACGATCCAGGCGAGCTGGCCGACCGGCGAGTCGTTCAGCCCGTAGGCGAGCGTCTGCGGCCGGGTGCCCTGGAGCTGCATGTAGCCGCTCTGGTCCTGCTGGAACCGCTGGAACCGCTCGATGCGCTCCCGCTCCGCCGGGGTCAGCGCGGCCAGCTCCTCCGGGTCGTCGCTTGGGAAGGTGACGTGCGCGTTGAGGTGCACGCCGATGACCGCCTCCGGCGCCGCCCGGCCGACCAGCGGGCCGAGGAAGGCGCCGACGTCGCCGCCCTGCACGCCGTAGCGTCGGTAGCCGAGCCGCAGCATCAGCTCGGCCAGCGCCCCGGCGGCGCGGCCGTCGGTCCAGCCCGGCTCGGTGATCGGCCCGGAGAAGCCGTAGCCGGGCAGGGAGGGGATCACCAGGTGGAAGGCGTCGGCCGGATCGCCGCCGTGGGCGCGCGGGTCGGTCAGCGGCCCGATCACGTCGAGGAACTCGACGATCGAGCCGGGCCAGCCGTGCAACAGCAGCAGCGGCGTGGCGTCCGGCTCGGGCGAGCGCAGGTGCAGGAAGTGCAGCCGCTGCCCGTCGACGGTGGTGAGGAACTGCGGCAGCTGGTTCAGCTCCGCCTGGTGCTTGCGCCAGTCGTAGACGCCGCCCCAGTAGGTCGCCAGCTCGACCAGGTAGTCGCGCGGCACGCCGCGGCTCCAGCCGACGCCGGGCAGCTCGCTGGGCCAGCGGGTGCGGCGCAGCCGCTCGCGCAGATCGTCCAGGTCCGCCTGGGGAATCTCGATGGTGAACGGTCGCGTCTCGACCGCGGCATGGTCGCTCCCGGTCATCGGATCGGGCTCCTTCCCGTGTGGCTGGTGGCGGTCGCCCTCGCGATGTGACAGCATGCTGTCATGACGTCGAGCGTACCAAGACGACAGCATGCTGTCAAAGCCGGGCCGGAGCCGCCGTCGCGCATGCCGGCGGGCGACGCCTTCACCGACCTGGTGTTCCGGGTGGTGCAGCTCATCCGGCTGTTCACCACGGCCGGCGAGGAGCTGGCCCGGCCGACGGGTCAGACGCTGGCCCGCTGGCTGGTCCTCGAGGCGGTCCAGCGGGAGCCGGCCACGGTCGCGGGGATCGCGCGCACCATGCAGCTCACCCGCCAGAGCGTGCAGCGGGTCGCCGACCTGCTGGTGCGCGAAGGCTTTGCGGTCTACCAGGACAACCCCGCGCACCGGCGCGCCAAGCTGCTCGCGCCCACCCCGGCGGGCATGGCGGCGCTGCGGGCGATCCAGGCGGCCCAGGCCCGCTGGGCCGACGCGCTCGGCGCGGAGCTCGGCGAGCGGGACCTGCGCGCGGCCAACCGCATCCTCGACCGCGTGCTCGAGGCGATGCGCAAGCCCGAGCTCGCGCCCTGACCCGGGCGGCCGCCGGTCCCCGCGGGCTCAGGCGTCGGCGGCCGGGCCGTACGCGCCAGCGGGTGGACGCCCGGAGCCGTCAGCTGAGGCGCTCGACGATCATCGCCATGCCCTGGCCGCCGCCGACGCACATGGTCTCGAGCCCGAGGGTCGCGTCGCGGGCGCGCAGGCCGTTGAGCAGGGTGCAGGTGATCCGCGCGCCGGTCATCCCGAAGGGGTGGCCGACGGCGATCGCGCCGCCGTGGACGTTGAGCTTGTCGACGTCGATGTCGAGGTCGCGGTAGCTCGGGATCACCTGGGCGGCGAAGGCCTCGTTGATCTCCACCAGATCGATGTCGTCGATGGTCATGCCCGCCCGGGCGAGCGCGCGCCGCGAGGCCTCCACCGGGCCGAGTCCCATGATCTCCGGCGACAGCGCGGTCACCCCGGTGGCGACGATGCGTGCCAGCGGCGTGATGCCGAGCTCCCTGGCCAGCTCGTCGGACATCACCACCACCGCGGCGGCGCCGTCGTTGAGCGGGCAGCAGTTGCCGGCGGTGACGGTGCCGTCGGGGCGGAACACCGGCTTGAGCGTGGCCAGCGTCTCCACGGTGGTGCCGGGGCGGGGGCCGTCGTCGGTTGAGACCACCCGCCCGTCCGGCAGCGTGACCGGGGTGATCTCGCGCTCGAAGAAGCCCTCGGCGAGCGCCTTCTCGGCGCGGTTCTGCGACATCGCGCCGAACTCGTCCTGCATCTCGCGGGTGATGCCGCGCAGCTCGGCGACGTTCTCGGCGGTCTGGCCCATGGCGATGTAGACGTCCGGCAGGGCATCGTCGTCGCCCCGCGGGTCGTGCCACGGCTCGCCGCCGCCCTGCGCGCGCCGGCTGGTGCGCTGCTGCGCCTGCGCGAACAGCGGGTTGACCCAGGGGTTGCCGAGCTTGTCGCGGGGGTCCGCGCCGGGCGCGGGCGGCGGAGTGTCGGCGTTGCCCTTGACATAGCGGGAGACGCACTCCACCCCCGCGGAGACGAACGCCTGGCCCTCCCCCGCCTTGATCGCGTGGAAGGCCATCCTGGTGGTCTGCAGGCTGGAGGCGCAGTAGCGGGTCACGGTGGTGCCCGGCAGGTCGTCGTGGCCCAGCAGCACGGCCACCACCCTGGCCATGTTGAAGCCCTGCTCGCCACCGGGCACGCCGCAGCCGAGCATCAGGTCGTCGACCCGGCTGAGGTCGAGCTGCGGCACCTGGTCGAGGGCGGCGCGGACGATCCGTGCCGCCAGGTCGTCGGGCCGCAGGTCCCTGAGCGACCCCTTGTAGGCGCGACCGATCGGCGAGCGGGCGGCGGCGACGATGACGGCCTCGGGCATGGTGATCCTTTCGGTCACGCCGGTGGTGGCCGGCGCTGACAATTCCTCCAGACCACCATACCCACATGGGCAATGCCCGCGGCCCGGACCGGGCCGCACCGGCACCGCCGCCGACGCGCGCCAGCGAGGGGCCCGCCGCCACCTGCGTCGCCGGGGCGGCCCGGTGCCCGGGGCCCCCGCCCCGCTCCTCCATTCAGTGCCCGAAGGTGAACCAGTTGACGTTGACGAAGTCGGCCGGCTGGCCGCTCGAGAAGGTCAGGGCGAAGTCCCCCACCGGCGGGTTGGTGACGCTGTCCAGCCGCACCTGCACCAGCCCGCTGATCCCCGCGCCGGCGCCCGAGGCGACCCGCGCCATGAACTGCCTGGCCGGGGTGGCGCCAGCGGCGGCGGAGAAGAGGAGTCGTGGGCGTGACCATGTCGCGTCACCTCCGTCTTGGGAGCGCTCCCAATCAAGTACGAACATTACGGGAGCAACCATGCCAAGATCAAAGAGTGGCTCGAATGCGCCAGTATCCCTGTTCTTCAGGCAGATCGGCGGCTGATTTCGAGCGCACCAGTGCCCATGGCTCCTGGGAGCGCTCCCAGCAACCACGCCGGGAACCGCGCGAAGCGGCGTGAGGTGCGGGCTGGCGGGAATCGCCGGTCGCGCCGATGGATTCCCACTGCGCATCTGACGCTGCATGCATGCTCGTCGAGAAAGCTGAGACCGCTCATGAACCAGGCACGCAACGACGGGTACCACGACCACGAGTGGTACGAGGACGAGCGGCAGCTGCCCCCCTCCCTCGGGGTGTGGCCGCTCGGCCGGACGTACGTCCATTCCAGCGACGGCGCGCTGAACACCGGCTCGTCGAATGGGCACGCGGCCCCGTCGAGCAACGGCCACGGCACCCCCTCCGCAAACGGCCACCGGCGCCCCTCCCCCGACGGCTACGGCGCGCCGTCCGCCAACGGCCACTCGGCCAACGGGCGGGGCGGCCGTCCGGCGGAGCGCGGTGCCGGCTGGCCGGGCGGGCGGCCGGGGCCGTACCCGGTGGACGACCGCGGCCCGGAGCGGGACTGGGACGACGAGCCGAGCGTCGGCGGCGCGGGCCACATCGCCGTGCCGCGATTCACCGGAGACGACGCCGGTGCCACGCCGCTGTACGACCGGCTGGCGGCGGCGCCGGCGGAGACCGGCCGCCCTGGGGAGGGGCGGCCGGCCCTGTACCAGGTAGGCGGCAAGTACCGCGGGGACGACTGGCCGACCGACCCGGGCTTCCGCCGGGGCGACCTCGGCCTCGAGGAGTTCCTCGACGACGACGCCGACCTGGACCCGACCGCGGACCGCGGACGCCGTGGCGGCCGGGGCTTCGACCCCGGCTTCGGCGGGCCCGACCCCGGCTTCGGCGGGCCCCTCCGCGGCGCCGGTCGCGACGTCCGCGACGACCCCTGGGAGCGGCTGGAACGGCTCGGCGCCGGCGACGACCTCGGCTACGGCAGCGACGGCGACCGCGGGCACGACCCCGGATATGGCCCCGGGTACGGCGGCCCCGGCCCGAGCCACGGCCCGCTGGGCGGCCGGGGCGACCATCCCCGCGACGACGGCGGCCGCGGCCGCCAGGACTGGTACCAGCAGGACGGCTATCCCCCGCCCGCGCATGGCCAGGGTCCCGGCTGGGGCCCCGACACCGGCCGCCGCAACCCGCAGCGGCCGGCCGCCGCGTACGGCGCCGGCGCGGGTGCGCCTGCGCCGCGGCCAGAGCGCGCCGGCCGAGTGCGCCCGGACCCGGAGCCGGTGACGCAGCTCCGGCCGGGCTCGGCCGCGGCGCAGGCGCAGGGGCAGCGCGAGACCTGGGAGCGCAACGTCACCCCGGCGGCGCGGGTCGCCGCGGTCGAGGACGCCAAGCTGCTGGCCTTCCTGCACGACCTGATCCAACGGGTCAGGAGGATCCCGTCGCTGTACCCGCGGCTGGTGTTCGTGGTGGTCGGCTACGCGGCGATCACCTCGCTGGCGGCCGCCTACGCCGAGAAGGTCCCGCTGCCGATCACCGCCAGCCTGGTGGTCATCCCGTCGGCGGGCATCATCTTCAACATGGGCATGCGCTACCCCGACTGGGGCCGGCGCGCGCTGGTCGGCTGGATCGCCGGGGTCATCGCCACGATCATCTACGACTGTCTGCGGCTGTCGCTGGTCAAGGTGGGCATCTGGGGCGACCCGATCCCCGGGATCGGCCGGCTGGTGTTCCAGGACCCGCACGCCAACTTCGCCTGGGGCTACCTGTGGCGCTTCGCCGGCAACGGCGGCGGCATGGGCATCGCCTACACCATGCTCCCCTGGCGGGGCTGGAAGAGCGGCGTGATCTACGGGACGCTGATCTGCACCGGCCTGGCGGGGCTGCTGTACTTCTTCCCGGTGGCGCAGGTGCACTTCTTCCCGCTCACGCCGATCACCGCACTGGGCGGCTACGCCGGCCACTGGGTCTACGGCGCGGTGCTCGGCAAGATCACCTCGTGGTGGCTGCCGCCCGTGGAGCTGGGCCGCATCCACGGGCGCCTGACCGCCCGGCTGATCCACCCCGGCCACCGGCCCCGTCACGAGCGGCAGTCCACCGACCGCGCCGAGCCGCGCCGCGGCGCCGCCCGCCGGAGCGCCTAGCAGCCGCCGACCGCGCTACACCCAGGGCAGTTTGCCGCGCTCGGCCCAGTACCGCTCCGGCGGCATGGCGAGCTGGGCGAGCTCGGCCAGGTCGTCGGCGTCCAGCTCCAGCCCCTCGGCGGCGAGGTTGCCGCGGAGCTGCCGCGGGTTGACCGCGCCGGACAGCGCCACGTCGACCCAGGGGTTGGCCAGCACCGCGGCGATCGCCACCGCGTCGACCGAGGTGCCGTGGCGGTCGGCGACGCGGTGCAGCACGCGCTGCTCGGCGCCG
>DASVXQ010000666.1:0-2445 GCA_036392615.1 Actinomycetes bacterium
AGCACGACGTCGTCGTAGGGAGAGGGGCCGTACTGGTTGAAGTTGAACGTCGAGGCGGGCCCTTTGGGCTTGGCCGGCTTGGGCGGCGGCGGCTCCTTGGTACCGGCCAGGGCAGCGTGGATCGGGCTGGCGGCCACCGCCGATATGAGGATCACACTCACAAGCAGGGGAGCGGCGACGCGGGCCTTTGCTGGCATAGCACCACTCCTCATAACGAGCCCCTATCAACCTGGCGGCAGTAAGGCAACCAGCATCGTTGGTGCACCGGGGTCCTCATGGCCTGGCGCCAGCGCGGTCGTGCCTCTGGCCGAGTAAGAAAAGCCCCTTGGGATCTCGTTTGGATGAACCGGGCGTCTCAGGTCGGCCTCGACGGCCTCTGGGTCGGCGGACGACCAGCGGCGAGGCGGAATTTGTCGCCGGGCAAGCGTTGCCTGAAGGGGCACTCGCTCGGCTTGCCGTAGCGGTGGCGGGTCAGCCGGGTGTTGGCAGCAGGCGCCATAGCCGGGTGAACGCGGTTGCAAGGACGGTGGCCCACGGCCAGGTGGCTGGCAGGTGCAGGGTCAGCCGTCGGGCGTGGGTCAGCAAGCGGCCGGCGGTATGCAGCAGCCGGGTACGAAGCCGCTTGGGTTCGGCGATGGCCAGCTCGCCGTCCAGCAGCAGGGTCTGCAGCCAGCAGATCAGGTCCTGGGCAGCCAGGACCAGTTCCAGCCACACCGCGTTGCGTCGCCAGGCGTCGAAGGGGAGGTTGGCCAGGCCGGTGGCCTTGGCGGCGCGGATGCGGTCTTCGATGCGGGCGTGCTGGCGGTGACCTAGCTCCAGGCGGGCGAGGTTGCGGTCGGGTTGATCGGTGATAAATAGCTGGTAGCGGCGGCCTTGGGCGTCGGTGAAGCGGGCCTTGGCGCCGGGGTGCGGGCGCTCGCGGCGGCAGATCGCACGGGTGCCGGATGGGTAGCCGGAAAGGTCCAGCCAGCCGGTTGCCTCGGCCACCCAGGCGCCATCCCGCGGGTAGCCGTCGGGCTCGATCGCCGGGATCCAGGCGGTCTGGGGCAGGGCGAGCAGGGCGTCGCGGACATGGGCGTCGATCGGCAGCCCGACCGAGAACTGCAGCTTGCGGGCGCGCAGCTCAGCCAGGAAGGCCTGGGACGCCCCGGCGCTGTCGGTGCGGACCAGCAGCCGCTTGGCCGCGCCGGCCGGCAGTTGCGCGAGGGCGAGCCGGAGCACCGCGATGTGGTCGGCGCTGTCGTTGGCGGTGGCGTTGCCCGGCCGCAGGATGCCGGCCAACGCCTCCCCGCGGCCGTCACCGCGGTCCAGGTAAGCCAGCAGGGGATGGAACCCGAAGGTGTGCTTGTAGCTGCCGGCCGCGCCCTGCTTGCGGTCGCTGTGGGCGACCAGCAGGGTGGCGTCCAGGTCAAGGATCAGCCGTCGGGGCGGCCAAGCACCGGCGCGCCACGCGTGTGTTCGGGCCTGCGCGCGGGCAACCCGGAGCGCGGCTAGCCCGTCCTCGCCCAACCGCCCGAGGCGCTCAAGCACCCGCCAAGCCGTCGGGATCGAGGCCACCGGTCCCAGCAGCGCGTCACAGCCGGCCAGCAGCCGCAGGTCGCTGAGGCAGTCGCCGCCATCAGCGAGCATGATGATCAGATCGCGCAGCACCTTCGCCGGCGCGTGCCGGCGTCGACGCATCGGACCATGACCAGGCCGACCGACCGCGAACCGGCCCAGCGCGCGGGTCAGCCCGAGTCGGTCCGCCAGCTCCGCCAACAGCGCCACGCCCGCGTGGCTGACTAACCGATCATCGGCGACGACGACATCGAACCGCGGCTTGGTAGCCTGCACTACACCCTCCTGGGTTGGTGGACCGACCTTCGACAAGCCGGATCCTCCCAGCCCAGGAGGGGTTGTTCGTAATCAGCCGCGGAGATCACCGCGCCTCATGAAAAGCCGAGGCTAGACGGCCGCGGCGATTGCCAGAGAGTATGTCAAGACTGTCCTCGGACGGGTTATCAAACTGGCTGGTACCCCTGTTCTCCTTTTCCTCCTCGGCGTGGTATTTGCCACATGGGCGGCGGTGTGGTGGCTGGGCATAGATCAATCCTGCTGAACGTGGTCCACAACCCTCTGTCTCACGGGCGCCGCTCCCTGGTATCAGGTCGGGGCCACGACGGCGGCTGCGAGCCCCTGCATGCCGTCCCATTCATCCCCGATCAGGTCGCATAGTCTGACGCTCACCGGCTGACCGATCACGCCTAGCCAGCTTTCTTCCTCGGTGAGCGGCACCTCCTAGAACTCCAGGTCGCGATCGGATCGCCAGAGAAGTTCGGTCTAAGCTTGTGATTTACCTGGTGGGCATGCCAGGCTCACCGCCGATCGCGATCGGCGGGGTGAGCAGCTGGCCAGGCCGATTAGAGGGTGTCTGAGAAGGTCAATTGCTGGCCAGCCGGCGGACTA
>DASVXQ010000667.1:0-3163 GCA_036392615.1 Actinomycetes bacterium
CCTCGTCGGCCGCGGCCAGCCGCGCCGCCACCAGCGCCTCCGGGCTGGCCAGCGACCAGGCGTCCGGGATCGCGCGGCGGACCATCGCCGGGTGGAAGCCGTAGAACAGCGCGATGACCACCTCGGCGGGCACCGGCCCGAGCGGCGCCGCCCTGGTGCCGAAGTAGCTCATCCAACCGCCCTTGAGCCCCAGCTCGTCGGTGTGCCGCCGGGTCTCCGGGATGAAGTAGATCATTGCGTGGTACGGCTCGAGCGCGCGCCACATCCGCCGCGAGACGTGCACGGCCGCCGCCTCGCCCGGGTCCGCCTGGGTCGTCATCGCAGCCTCCAGTCGACGGTCAGCACCGGGTCCAGTATGCCCGGCCGGTTCTCCGGCGGCGCGATAGGGCAGAATCGTGCGCATGGACACCACCGGAGTGGTTCTCGTCGGGATCGCCATCCTGGTCGGGCTGGTTGGCGTGGTCGTGCCGGCCCTGCCGGGTCTGCTGCTGGTCTGGGGCGCCGTGCTGGTCTGGGCGCTGGTCGAGGGCACCGTCGCCGCCTGGGTGCTGCTGGCGGCCGCGACCCTGCTGGTCTCCGTCAGCCAGGTGGTCAAGTACCTGGTGCCGAGCCGGCGGATGCGCGCCGCCGGCGTGCCCACGGTCAGCCTGGCGGCGGGCGGCCTGGTCGGCGTGGTCGGCTTCTTCGTGATCCCGGTCGTCGGCGCCTTCCTCGGCTTCGTGCTGGGCATCTACCTCGCCGAGCGGCTGCGGCTCGGCAACCACGCGCTCGCCTGGAGCTCGACCAGGCACGCGCTGAAGGCGACCGGCCTGTCGATCCTGATCGAGCTGGCCGCCGGCCTGCTGGTCGCCAGCGGCTGGCTGGCGACCGTGCTGCTCACCTGAGCGGCCGGCTCAGACCGGGTGGGGGAACGCTAGCTCGCCGGCCTCGACCGGCGCCTCCAGGCGGTTCTCGAACGGCGCCAGCGGGCACGCCCAGCGCGAGTTGTAGGCGCACGAGGGGTTGTAGGCGTAGTTGAAGTCGAGGGTCACGCGCCCGCCCTGGATCTCCAGCCCGCGTCCGAAGGTGCCCTTGATGGTGTCGGTCAGGTAGCGGCCGGCGCCGTAGGTCCGCTCGCCGGCGGTGGCGTCGCGGAACGGCAGGAACAGCCCGCCGCCGTAGCCGAGCGTCCACAGCAGGGTGAGGCCGCCGAAGGGGGTCGCCAGCCGGCCGACCCGGCGGTAGCGGACCACCCCGTCCTCGCCGCCGGTGTCGATCGCCAGGTCCTCGCCCTCGCCGGCCGGCTCCAGGCGCGCCTCGACCCGCGCGGAGGGCGCGTACGGGAACCACGGCAGGCTGGCTGTCGCGCGGCGCTGCCCGGCCGTGAGCGGCGACTGCGGGTGCTCGCGGAACAGCAGGTCGCGACCCCGCCGGAAGGCCTCCAGGCCGGCCTCGCCCAAGCGCGGTTCGGCCAGGTACAGGCGGGTGACGCGCTCGCGCCAGTCGGCCAGCTCCAGCCATCGGTCCATGCCGTGGTTCCTTTCGTGGACGCCGGGTTCCGCGCTCCAGTGTCACCGCCGCGCGGCAGAATCGTCGCGTGCGGATCGGCTTGGTGGTGGACGGCGAGGGCGGGGGCCTGCTGCGGGCCCTCTCGGAGGAGGGCGCCCCTGCCGGGCCGCCCGAGCGCGTGGCGGACGCGGCGGCGGCCGTCCGGGAGCGCGAGCGCGCCGGGTCGTCGCGCTGGATCTGGGCCTCCACGGCCGAGATCTACCCCGTGCTGCTGCGCGCCGGCGTCCGGGTGGCGCGCTGCCACGACCTGGCGCTGACCGAGGGGATCCTGCTCGCCTACGACGGGCGCTGGGGCGAGCCGCGCTCGCTGGCGGCCGCCTGGGCGCGGCTGCACGGCCTGCCGGTGCCCGACGAGCGGCAGCAGCCACAGCGCTCCCAGCTCGCCCTGTTCGAGCCAGAGCGCCCCGGCCCGCCCGAGGGCGAGGAGCTGCTGGCGGCGCTCGCCGGGGTCTACGCCCAGCAGCAGCGCCGTCTGGCCGCCGCTGAGCGTCCCGAGCGGCTGCGCCTGCTGGTGGCCGCCGAGTCGGCCGGCGCGCTGGCCGCGGTGGAGATGGCCGAGGCCGGCCTGCCGTGGCGCCCGGATCTGCACGACCAGCTGCTGGCCGAGCTGCTGGGGCCGCGGCCGGCGCCGGGCGCGCTGCCACGCAAGCTCCGCGAGCTGGCCATCCGCATCGGCGACGCCTTCGGCGAGCCGGTCAACCCCGACTCGCCCGGCCAGCTGGTGCGCGCCTTCGCGGCCGCCGGGATCCACCTGCCCTCCACCCGCATGCACGTGCTCCGCGAGGTCGACCATCCGGCCGTGCCGCTGCTGTTCGAGTACAAGGAGCTGTCGCGGCTGCACAGCGCCTACGGCTGGTCGTGGCTGGACGTCTGGGTGCGCGACGGGCGCATGCGGCCGGAGTACGTGCCCGGCGGGGTGGTCTCCGGTCGCTGGGCGACCCGCGGCGGCGGCGCGCTCCAGATCCCCAGGGCGGTGCGCCAGGCGGTGGTCGCCGACCCCGGCTGGACGCTGGTGGTGGCCGACGCCAGCCAGCTCGAGCCGAGGGTGCTGGCCGCGCTGTCGGGCGACCGTGGGCTGGAGCGCGCGGCGCGCGGCCGCGACCTCTACGGCGACCTGGCCGCCGCAGCCTTCGGCGGAGACCGGCCGCGCGCCAAGGTGGCCATGCTGGCGGCGATGTACGGCGGCACCAGCGGCGAGAACGGGCAGCTCCTCGGCGTGCTGCGGCGGCGCTTCCCGGAGGCGGTCGGCTACGTCGAGGCGGCCGCGCGCGCCGGCGAGGACGGCCGGCTGGTGCGCTCGCGGCTGGGCCGCACCTGCCCGCCCCCGTCGGCCGGATGGCGGGAGCGGACCGCCGCGCTCGGGCAGGAGGGCGAGGAGAGCGACGAGGTCCGCTCCGCCCGTCGCAGCGCCCGCGACCGCGGCCGCTTCACGCGCAACTTCGTGGTGCAGGCGAGCGCCGCCGACTGGGCGCTGACCGCGCTCGCCTCGCTGCGCCGCCGCCTGGCCGCCGACCGCCCCGGCGCGCCGGAGCTGGTGTTCTTCCAGCACGACGAGGTGGTGGTGCACTGCCGGCAGCAGGACGCCGGCGAGGTGGTCGCCGCCGTGGCCGGGGCC
>DASVXQ010000668.1:0-23599 GCA_036392615.1 Actinomycetes bacterium
GCCTCGGAGCCCTCGCCGGGCTGCCAGCCGTCGGCGAGGGCTCGCCTGACGCTGTTGGGGCCGGCGGCGATGGATTCGACGCAGCCCCGGCCGCCGCAGGCGCAGGGCAGGCCCTCGGGTTCGACCACGATATGCCCGAAGTGTCCGGCGTTCCCGCTGGTGCCGTGGTAGAGCCGGCCGTCGAGGATCAGCCCCCCGCCGACGCCGGTCGAGACCGTCAGGCCGAGCAGGTCCCCGGTGCCGACGCCGGCGCCCTTCCAGTGCTCGCCGACCGCGGTGCCGACCGCGTCGTTGTGGATGCGCACCGGCTCGACCTCGAATTCGCGCACCAGCCGCTCGCGGAGCGGGAATCCCCGCCAGGCGGGCATGTTGAGCGGCGAGACCAGGCCGGCCGGCCAGACCATCGGCCCGGCGCACGAGACGCCGACGCCGTCGAGGTCTCCGGGCAGGGTGTCCGCGCCTCGCAACGCCGCGGCGCAGCAGGTGATCAGCGCCTCGTACAGTTCCTCGGCGTCGGTCCCGCGGGGGGACGGGACTCTGGCGCGGCTGAGGATGCGGGCGTCCGAGTCGACCACGCCGGCGGCGAGCTTCGTGCCACCGACGTCGACGGCGAGGACGACGGCCACTCCGCGCCTATTTGATCTCGAGCAGCTTCTCCCGCACCGCGTAGACCACCGCCTCCATCCTCGAGTGCAGGTGGAGCTTCTCGAGGATGTTCCGGATGTGGTTCTTGACGGTATTCTCGGAGATGTACAGCTCTTTGGCGATATCGCGGTTGTTGTGGCCCTTGGCGACGAGCTTCAGGACCTCCATCTCGCGATCGGTGAGGCGAGGTGTCGGCAGCTGCTGCTTCTCGTCCGCCCGCTTGACCATGGTCGCGAACTCGTCCAGCAGCTTGGACGCCATCGATGGCGAGATCAGCGACTGCCCCTTGGCGACCGAGCGGATGGCGTTGGCGACCTCCTCGATGGAGATCTCCTTGAGCAGGTAGCCGTTCGCGCCCGCCTTGATGGCGTCGTAGAGGTCCGCCTCCTCATCGGAGATGGTCAACATCAGGATCTTGGCGTGCGGGATGAGATCCTTGATGGCCTGTGTCGCCTCGATGCCGCCTCTGCGGGGCATGCGCACGTCCATCAGGACGACGTCCGGCATCAGCTCCTGCGCCTTCTCGATGGCCTCGGCGCCGTCGCCGGCCTCCCCCACGACCTCGACGTCGTCCTCCTGCTCGAGGACCATCTCGAGCCCACGACGGAACAAGGCGTGGTCGTCCACGATCAGCACGCGGATGGCGTCACCCGCGCCCCGCGGTCGTGCCTGCCGGTCGTCGGCCACGCTCTCCCCTCTCATCACTTCCTGGCGCATCTTCGCGCGCCTCTACGCTTCGGGCTCGATGAGCCCGTAACCGCCGTTACGGCGACGGTACACGACGTTTGCCCGCTGCGTCTCGGCACTCGAGAACAAGAAGAAATCGTGCCCAAGGAGTTCCATCTGCTCGACAGCCTCTTCTGGGGTCATGGGTTTCATCTCGATTCTCTTGTATCTCGCGAAAAGCTGCTCACCCGGCTCGTCGGCCTCGGGCGGTTGGTTCGCTGGCGCCATGGCCTTGACGCCCTCGGCGTGCTGGGTCCGGTGGACCCGACGGCCCTTCAGCTTCTTGATCTGGCGCTGGAGCCGGTCGATGACCTGGTCCACGGCGGTCGCTGGGTCGGCCGCGCTCGCATGGGCCCGGACGAGCCGGGACTTGGTCGTCACGGTGACCTCGACCGTGTGGGCGTCGGCCACCCGCGGGTTGCGCTCCTCGGAAAACTCTACGTCCATCGCCAGAATCCGGTCGTCGAACCGCTGGACCTTGGCGAGCTTCTGCTCCGCGTGTGCGCGCAGCTTCTGAGGCACGTCGACGTTCTTGCCCTTCACCGTGACCTGCATGGGCCGCTCCCCATCTGACCGTCCGGTGCTGGTCGGAACGTCGAGTGGACGAAGCCGCCAGCCCTACCCCCCTCGGCCGCCGGCCCGGGTTCGGGCCGCAACCAGATCACTGATCGCCCAGCGTGCGCGCCGCCTCCCCCCTTGGGCCGCTGCTGGTTGCAATGGCTGGGATTCTACACACTCGAAACGCGGGTCAACCAGACAATACGACCGCCGTAGTCGGAGTGGGATCGCTCTGACCTGCGAAAGTAGCATGAAGCGCCGGCCTGCGCGATGGCCCGGGTCCGCCGCCCGCGGATCACGGCGGCCCGGGTCGGGGCGACCGCGCCAACGGATTGGGCTCGGGGACGGGCGGCCCGAACGCTCCGCTCGAGGCGCCGAGGACGGCGACCTCGACCTGCCGCGCTCCCGCCCGGCGCAGCGCCGTGGCCGCGCCGGCGAGGGTGCCGCCGGTGGTGGCCACGTCGTCGACCAGCAGCACCCGACCCCCGTCGAGCCGGTAGCGGACGCTGGGCGGCGGCCGGGCCGGAACCGTGTCGATCCGGTTCCGTTCCCTGAAACCGATCGGGTCCGCCGGCGCGCCACTGCCGGCCACCCGTGCGGAGCGGGCCCGCGAGCGGGCGCGGCCAAGATCGCGACCCGATGCGGGAGCGAGGAGGTCCACCAGCGGGAGGTCCAGCGCCGCGGCGACGCCAGCGGCGACCTGCCTGGCGTGGTCGCGGGGCAGGCCGCGGGCCGGGCGGGCGGCGATCCAGGTCACCAGGTCGGCGCCGACGCCGGCTGCCAGCAGGAGCGAGCCGAGGCGCCCGCCGAGCGCGGCGAGGGCCGCGGCCTGGCCCCGCAGCTTGCCGGCCAGCACGGCGGCGCGGAGCGCGTCGCCGTAGAGGCCGAGCGCCCAGAGGGTCATGCTCGGGTCGGCGGCCAGGCGCCATGGCCCCGGTCCGGCCGGCTCGGGTGGCAGGCAGACGGAGCAGCACGGCCACGCCCCCACCGCCCCGCAGGCAAGGCAGTCGGGTGGCCGCAGGAAGCCGCTCAGCGCGGCGAGGATCGCCATGCCGAGAACCCTACCGAGCCTCGGCGAGCGCGTGATTTCGTCGTCCACACCCCTCGGCCCAGGGCTGGAGCGGTCCATCGGCACCCGGTCGGGGCCGGCGGGTGGCGGCTCGGCCAGGCTTCTCGGATGCAGCGATTTCGGTTGAGCCCTGGCTGCCGAGGAGCGAGACCATTCCGCTCGCTCGCGGGCTACCGGGTGGCGAAGCTTGGCTCGTTGTCGAAGCCGTTGCCGCCGGGGGAAGTGAGCTGGCGGAGGCTGGCGCCGAGCCGGTCGATCATCCACAGGGAGCTACCGTCCTCGGACTGGACCACGAAGACGAAGCGGTTGCCGGTGGGGTCGACGGTCAGCTCGTCCCCGATGTCGACGGCGCTCTCGCTGGTCGGGTCCAGGTTGAGCAGTGGCGTGGGGTCCCAGCCGTCGGGGTCCATGATCCACAGCTTGCCCAGATCGTCCTTGTTGGTGGTCTTGCCGATGAAGGCGATCGTCGAGCTGTCGACCCAGACCGGGCTGAAGACCTCGCCGAGCCCGGGCGCGATCGGGCGCGGGAACCAGCCCACCACGCCGCTCGGGCTGAGCAGGCCGAGGAACAGCAGGCCGCCGTCGCCGAACCTCGACTGCCGGCCGCCGCCCACGCCGAGCACGAAGGCGCCGTCCGGGCTGACGCGCAGGACGGTCGGCCGCAGACCGCCGGGCATCGGCGCCACGGTCAGCCGGGAGGCCCGCTGCGTGGACGGATTGACGCCGAGCAGCTCGACCTGGTCACCGGACCGCCGCATGACCAGCAGCTTCGAGCTGTCCGGCAGCCAGGTTGGCGGGGAGAGCTGGCCGCGCACGTCGGTAGGCCGCACCACGGCGCCGTCGGCGGAGCCGAACCACAGCGAGCGCTGGCCACCGTCGCCGAGCAGCAGGAACGCCAGCCGATCGCCGCGCGGGGCCCAGGTGGGGGCGAGCTTCTGCCCGGTGGCGGTGTAGGGCAGCACCCTGGGCCGCGCGGCGGGCGCGACCTCGGTGGTGAACAGCTCGCCGTTGCGCGCGAACACCAGGCTGGTGGGGCTGCCGCCACGATGCGGCCACAGCCCGGTGAACAGATCGCCGAGCGGTGCTGTGGTCCGCCGCCAGATGCGGTCGGCGTTGAGGCGGTCCGGGCCGACCGCTTTGGCCGGCTTCCCGTCGACGGTGAGCTTGACGCCGGCCGTTGGCATCAGGCGCGTGATGGTCCACACCACCTGGCCGACGCGCAGCGCCCCGGAGCCGCCCACCGGGGCGGCGAATTCGCTCGACAGGTCGACGGTGACCACGTTGTCGCTGTAGCTGACGTGCCGGAGCCTGGTCTGTTTTGGGATGGCGCTGGTGAAGGTGCGGCTGACCCGGCCGTCGGGCTCGCTGAGCAGCGCGGCCATCGCCGCGGCGGCGCGCGCCTGCAGCACGACCTCCTGCGGCATCCCCTGTGCCTGCCGTGGCAGGAAGAGCTGCACGGGTGCCAGATGCCGCCCGTCGGCGGCGACCAGGAAGAGGTCGACGGGGCCGAAGCGCTGCTTGAAATTGGGCATGTCGAGCCAGGGCGTCCTGCCCGGGTTGGCGACCCGCCACTCCCCGTCAACCTGCCGGAGGCGGAGCTGGATGTTGACCTGGCGCGAGTCCGGCACCCAGTGGCGGTCCTCGACGCTGCCGACCAGCTGGAGCCGGATGCCCACGACCACCTCGCCATGGTCGTTGACCGGCGCCTGCGGCTGGAACTGGCCCTGGTAGACGCTGGCCGCCTGGCCGCTGCGCCAGGCGTCCACCTGGCTCTGTGCGGCCCTGTCGCGCACGACCCACGGCACCACGTGGTCCGGATCGCCGAGGGCCATTGCCTTCATGAACCCCTGCGCCACCTGCGCCTCGCTGAGGCCCGGCCGCGGGCCGCTGCCCGGGCCGGAGGACTCGCGCGGGGGCGGAGGCGGCGGCGCCGGGCTGACCACGACCACCTTGTCGCTTGGCGGCACGCCGGTCGAGCAGGCCGACAGCGACAGCGCCCCGACGAGGACCAGGAGCAGCCCGACGGGACGGCGGTCAGCCACCCAGCACGACCTCCGCCTCGCTCTTGCTGTCGCCGTCGCCCGACGCCGCCGCCGGCTGCGGCTGTGGCTCCGCCGCCTCCTCCTCGTCGGGGCACGGCTCGGACGGGGACTTGACCGCCGGCAGCACCACGGTGAACACCGAGCCCTTGCCGACCTCGCTCGCCACCGTGATCGAGCCGCCGTGCAGGTGGACGTTCTCGAGCGCGATGGCGAGCCCGAGCCCGGTGCCACCGGTGGTCTTGGCGCGGTGGGCGTCCGCCCGGTAGAAGCGCTCGAAGATGTGCGGCAGGTCCTCCGCGGGGATGCCCTCGCCCTCGTCCTCGACCTTGATGACCACGGCCTCGTCGCGGCGGGCGGCGTTGACCCGCACCGCGCCCTCGGTGGTGTGCTCGATCGCGTTCTTGACCAGGTTGGAGAAGACCCGGTCGAGGCGGCGCGGGTCGGCGGCGACCAGCGGGGCGCCCTCGCGGGTGTCGACCACCAGGCTGACGCCGACCTTGCGGCCATGGGCGATCGGGTCGAGCGCGTCGATCACCTCGTCGAGCAGGCGGCCGAGGTCCACCTCGACCGGCTCCAGGCGGACCACGCCGGCGTCGAAGCGGCTGATCTCCAGCAGATCCTCGAGCAGGTTCTCGAACCGCTCCAGCTCGCGTTCGAGCAGCACGGCGGCCCGCTGCGCGTCGGGCGGCAGGTTGGCCCTGGCGGCGTGGATGTAGTCGGCCGCCATCCGCACGGTGGCCAGCGGCGTGCGCAGCTCGTGGCTCACGTCGGAGACGAAGCGCGCCTGCAGGTTGGAGACGTTCTCCAGCTCGCCGATCTTCTGCGCCAGGGCGTCGGTCATGCGGTTGAAGGACTCCGCCAGCCGCCCGAAGTCGTCGTGCGTGGTGATCTGCGGGATGCGCGCGTCCAGGTTGCCGGCGGCGATCTCCTCAGCGACGTCCCGAGCGCGCTGGACCGGCCGGAGCACCCGCCCGATCAGGATCGCGGCCATCACGATCACCGCCGCGAGCAGCCCGACGCTGACGATCACCAGGAAGTTGGTGAGGCGGGTGAGCGTCTCCTCCTGGAAGGTCAGCGGGTAGAAGAAGTAGGACTCGTAGTCGGCCTGGTCGGAGCGGATCGGCGCGCCGACGACCAGCATGCGGCCAGGCCCGACAGGCGAGTCGACGTAGACGTAGGCGATCTCCGACCTGGCGAACACCTTGTTGACCAGCGTCGATGGCACCAGGTCGACCTTGAAGCGGTCGTCCGACTCGCTCGACAGCTCGGCGCCGCGGACGATCACCGCCTTGAAGCTGGGAGGCCCGCCGCCCTGGGGGCTGGTCAGGTCCTGGACCAGCGTCTTCTGCACCTCACGCTCGGTCAGGCCGACGGTGCCGGCCAGCGTCGCCGGCGCCTGGCTGGTGAGCCGCTGGACCTCCTCGACCGCCTCGCGGCTGCGCTGGTCATAGAGGGAGTTGGCCAGCAGCGCCCGCAACGACAATCCAAGCAGGAGCAGCGCGCAGACCGCGACCGCCGAGGCGAACAGCACGACCCTGGCTCGCAGGTCGAGGCGGGGCGGACGGATCCAGCGCACGCTACTTGCCCTCCAGCGAGCTACGTCCCGGCGTCGGAGGCGAGGCCGGGATCCTCGGCGCCCGTCTCCGGTCCGATGCGGTAGCCGACGCCACGGACGGTCTGGACGACGCGGGGGTTCTCGGGATCGTCCTCGATCTTCGCGCGAAGCCGCTGGACGTGGACGTTCACCAGGCGGGTGTCACCGGCGTAGCGATATCCCCAGACCTGCTCGAGCAGCACCTCACGGGTGAAGACCTGGCGCGGCCGGCGCGCCAGCGTGGCGAGCAGCTCGAACTCGAGCGGCGTGAGGTTGATCGGCTTGCCGCCCTTGGTGACCTGGTGCGCCATCACGTCCATCTCGATGTCGTGGAAGCGCAGGGTCTCGGCCCCGTCGGTGTCGCGCCGGCGCAGCCGCGCGCGGATCCGCGCCACCAGTTCCTTGGCCGAGAACGGCTTGGTGATGTAGTCGTCGGCGCCCGATTCGAGGCCGAGCACCACGTCAACGGTGTCGGTCTTGGCGGTCAGCATCACGATCGGGACGCCCGATTCCATGCGCAGCTCACGGCAGATCTCCAGCCCGTCCTTTCCGGGCAGCATCAGGTCGAGCAGCACCAGGTCTGGCTTGGCTTGGTGGAACGCAGCGACCGCCTGGTCTCCCGAGCGCACGAACACGGGCTCGAAGCCCTCTTGTCGGAGGACGATGCCCAGCATCTCCCCCAAGGACGGGTCGTCATCGACCACCAGGACTCTGCCTCGCAAGCCTCTCCCTCCTCCCACCGGCAACCGGCCAAGGATGCCATGACCCTGTAACGGAGGGGAGTCCCCCGTTATCCACAGAGCCGTGACCGGTCATTGACCGGCTCCGCCGCCCCCGCTGAGAATGCGCGCGAAGACGGGCATGACAGCAGGTCGTTTCGACTCAACGGTAGTCGAAGCAGGTCGACCCGTGGATTGCAAGCGGCGGTCGAGATCGGAGATGACGCAGGTGGGCACCTCACCACCGCCTCGCGACCCAGATGATGGACCACACGAGGCGGACTCGCCAAATGGCGGCGGCAGCGACGCCGCCCTGCCCGGGCCACCCCGCGACGACGCGGGCTGGCTCCCCCCGGGCGCGCCCACCAGCGAGATGTCCACCGAAGACGCCAATCCAACCGTCCCGAGCTGGGCACCGCTGGAGCCGGGGCCGGGCGGGCAGGCACCGGGGTGGGAGGCGCCGGCGGGATCCGTGCCGCCGGGTCCTGCGCCACCGGCGCCTGCTGGGTCGGGGGCACCGGGGTGGGATGGCGCGCCCGGGTGGGGGCCGCCTCCTCAGCCTGGGTGGGGCGGTGCGTGGGGCCCGCCGAACTATCAGGCGCCGGCGCTGCCGAAGGCCGGGAGCGCGAGGACCGGGCCGCTGCCGCTGCACCCGATGTCGTTCAGCGACGTGCTGGACGGCGCCTTCCGGCTGCTCAGAGCCAACCTCGCCACGATCGTGCTGGTCACGGCCGTCTTCTTCGTGCCGCTGGAGCTCATCAGCGCCTTCCTGACCCGCGACCTGTTCGGCGGCCAGGGGCTCCTGCAGGTGCTCCGCGACCCGTCGCTCACCGAGCAGCAGTTCAGCGGCGGTCTCTCGGGCGTGCAACTGGGCGGCACGGTCGCCACCTCGCTGCTCGGTCTGCTGATCACGCCCTTCGTCGGCGGCGCCATCACCCAGGTGGTGGCGGCGAGCTACCTGGGCCGGCAACTCTCGGCCGGCGACGCCATCAAGACCACCGGCCGCCGGGTGTGGGCCCTGCTCGGGGCGGCCATCTTCGTGCACCTCGCCGAGGCCGTCGGCGTGCTGCTGTGCATCCTGCCGGCGCTGGTGGCGATGGCGTTCTTCATCTGCACCACGCCGGCGGTGGTGATCGAGGGTCTCGGCCCGATCAGGAGCATGCGCCGCTCCTGGGCGCTGGTCCGGCCCCGGTTCTGGCCGGTGCTCGGCATCGCCGTGGTGAGCGGGCTGCTCGCCTGGTTCCTGAAGAGCATCCTGGGCACACCGTTCACGCTCGGAGCGGAGCTCGTCGGGCTCCGGTGGGGCTTCATCCTCCTGGCGATCGGCTCGATCCTGCCGGCATTGGTGGCATCCCCGTTCGTGTCGATCGTGGCGACGCTGGTCTATTTCGACGCCCGGATCCGCCACGAGGGCTTCGACCTCCAGATGATCGCCAGGGGGCTCGCCGATGGCAGCGCATCAGCCAGCTGAGCCGCCCGGCCGCGGCGGCGGGGCCGCGGCGGCGCTGGCGGGACTGCTGCTGCTCGACCTTCCCGCCCCGCGGCGGGACCCGTCGGAGATCCATCGGGCGGTCGAGGAGGTGCTCTCGCGGCCGGAGTTCCGGCCGGCGGCACGGCCGCTGCTCGACCGGATCTGGACGTGGGTGCTGGCGCGGCTCGGCGAGCTGCTGGCGAGCCTGACGGCGACCACCGCGGGATCGGTGGTCGGCCTGGTGCTGTTCGCCGCGATCCTGGCCCTGCTGGCCGTGCTGGCGGTGCGCTTCGCCCGCACCATGAGCAGGAGTCCCGAGGTCGAGGCCGCGATCGTGGCCGCTCCCCGGCGCAGCGCCGCCGCCTGGCGCGCCGAGGCGGAGGCGCACGAGGCCGCCGGCGAGTGGCGGCAGGCGGTGCGCTGCCGATACCGGGCGCTGGTGGCGGACCTGTCGACCCACGGGGTCGTCGAGGAGGTTCCCGGGCGAACATCGGGCGAGTACCGCGGCGAGGTCGCCCGGAACCTGCCCGCCGCCGCCGAGGCGTTCGCTGGCGCGACCGAGGTGTTCGACCGTGCCTGGTACGGCCGTCGCCCGACCGGCGAGGAGGAGGCGGTGCGATTCCGGGACCTGGCCGGACGCGTCCTCGAACGGGTGCCGGGATGAGCCGGGCGCCGGGACGGCTGGTGGCGCCGGTGCGGCGAGCGGTGGGACGCATGGCGCCATGAGGCTGCGGCGGCCGCTGGTGTGGGGATTGATCGTCGTGGGCATCGTGCTGGCGGCGGTGGTCGGTTCGCACCGGGCGGACCAGGGCCTGCCGCTGGATCCCGACTCGCCGGGGCCCAACGGCACCAAGGCCCTGGTCGAGACCCTCCGTGCGCTCGGCGCCCGCGTCACGGTGTCGAGCGAGCTGCCGTCCGGGAAGGGCACCGCCCTGCTGCTCGCCGACGACCTCGCCCAGGAGCGGCGGACGCGGGCGCTCGACTGGGTCCGGCAGGGGGGCACGCTGGTGGTCGCCGACCCGAGCTCACGGCTGACCCGGGTCGAGACCATCGGCAACGCCAGGATCGGCCCGCTCGACGCCGAGCTGGAGCCGCGCTGCGGCCTGCCGGCGATCCTGGGCGTGCGCCGGGTGTCCGCGCCGGGCGGCGTGGTCTTCCAGGTGCCGGCGGGAGCGCAGGGCTGCTTCCCGCGCGACCGCGGTGCGTGGCTGCTCGTCCAGCCGGTCGGTGCCGGCACGGTCGTCCGGCTCGGGGGTGCCAGCGCGTTGGTGAACCAGGAGATCGGCAGCGCGGACAACGCCGTGCTGATCGCCGACCTCCTGTCGCCGACGCCTGGGCCACCGGTGACCGTCCTACGGCCACCGGTACCGGGCGGCGGCTCGAAGACGCTCGGTCAGCTGATCTCGCCGCGGGTCAAACTGGCGCTGGCGCAACTGCTGGTCGCCTTCCTCCTGCTGGCGCTGTGGCGCAGCCGCCGGCTCGGCCGGCCGGTCGGCGAGCCGACGGCGGTCCGGATCCCCGGTTCGGAGCTGGTCGTGGCGGTCGGCAACCTGCTGCGCAGGGCACGCCATCGCGGCCAGGCGGCGACCCTGCTCGCCGGCGACCTGCGCCGCACGCTGGCCGAGCGGCTCGGGCTGCCGGCCGGCGCCACGCCGGACGAGGTGGCGACCACCGCCGCCGATCGGACCGGGGTCGACCGGGACCGCGTGCTGGCGGTTCTGCAACCATCCACCCCACGTGACGACGCCGAGCTGGTCGCGCTCGGCCAGGCCATCGACACCATCCGCACGGAGGTCTCCAGTGCCCACGGAGCCAGATAGCAGCCCAGGATCGCCCCGGCCACGCAACGGGTCCGGCCCGGACGGGCCGCGGTCCGCCGTGCTGCGCGTCCGCCAGGAGATCGCCAAGGCGGTCGTCGGCCAGGACGGCGCGATCTCGGGCCTGGTGGCCGCCCTGCTGGTGCGTGGGCACGTGCTGCTCGAAGGCGTTCCAGGGGTCGCCAAGACCCTGCTGGTCAAGACGCTCGCCCGCAGCCTGGACCTGGGCTTCAAGCGGGTCCAGTTCACCCCGGACCTGATGCCGTCGGACGTACTCGGCCAGATGATCTTCCAGCAGAGCGACGGCACCTTCCGGTTCCGCGAGGGGCCGGTGTTCACCAACCTCATGCTGGCCGACGAGATCAACCGGACGCCGCCGAAGACGCAGGCCGCCCTGCTGGAAGCCATGGAGGAGCGGCAGGTCACGGTGGAGGGGACGGGCGTCGACCTGCCAGAGCCATTCATGGTGATCGCCACCCAGAACCCGGTCGAGTACGAGGGCACCTATCCCCTGCCTGAGGCGCAGCTCGACCGCTTCCTGTTCAAGCTCGTGCTGCCCTATCCGACCGCGGAGCAGGAGCAGGCGGTGCTGGCCCGCCACGAGGCCGGCATGGACCCGCACGACCTCGCCACGCTCGGCGTGAACGCGGTGGCGGGCAGGGAGGACCTTGCCGGGGCCCGCAAGGAGGTCACCGCGATCCCGGTGGAGCCGCCCGTGCAGGCCTACATCGTCTCGATCGTGCGGGCGACCAGGGAGTCCCCGTCGCTCGGGCTCGGGGCCTCGCCGCGCGGCGCGGCGATGCTGCTCCATGCCGCCAAGGCGTGGGCGTGGTTGGCCGGCAAGCAGTTCGTCACCCCCGACGAGGTCAAGGCCGTCGCCAAGCCGACGCTCCGGCACCGGATCGAGCTGCGACCGGAGGTCGAGCTCGAGGGTGTGACCGCCGACGGCGTGCTCGACGGCGTGCTGGCCTCCGTACCGGTCCCCCGCTGAGATGCCGGTTCCCACCTGGCGATTGGCGGCTGTGGCCGCGGCCGGCTCGGTGGTGGTCCTGCTGCTGCCGCTGCGGGCGCCGGTCGGCGTGCTGGTGGTGGACGGCGCCCTGCTCCTCGCGGCGCTGATCGACTGGCTGCTGGTGGCCCGTCCGGCGGAGATCGACGTCGACCGGAGGTTGCCGGGCATCGTCCCGCTCGGCGCCGAGGCGCGGGTCACCTGGACGGTCGGGCACCGGCGGGATGCGCCGCGACGGACCGGGCAGCCGATCCGGGTGCGGCTCGCCGACGACCTGGCCCCGTCGCTCGGCGCCACCACGCGCCGTGCCCGCGTGGCGCTCACGCCAGGCGGACGGGCGAGCGCAGCCACCACCGTGCGTCCACGGCGGCGAGGGCGCTTCACGCCGACCGAGATGGTGGTTCGGGTGGACGGTCCGCTCGGGCTGGTGGCGCGCCAGGGCCGTCGCCGGCTCGAGGGCGTGCTGCGGGTGTACCCGCCGTTCCACTCCAGGGACGAGGCCGAGCTGCGGATCGACAAGGCCAGGATCCTCGAGGTCGGGCTGCGCTCCGCGCAGGGCCGCGGCGGCGGGACCGAGTTCGACTCGCTGCGCGAGTACGGGGTGGACGACGAGTTCCGGCGCATCGACTGGGCCGCCACGGCGCGCGCCGGCAAGGCGATCGTGCGCACCTATCGTGCGGAGCGGAACCAGACGGTCCTGCTGCTGCTCGACGCCGGCAGGACCATGGCGGGACTGATCGGCGGCGTGCCGCGGCTGGAGCACGCCATGGACGCGGTGATGATGCTCACCGCGGTGGCGACGCGGCTCGGCGACCGCGCCGGGATGGTGGCGTTCGACTCCGAGGTCCGCGCCGTGGTCGCCGCCGGCCATGCGCGCGACCAGCTCTCCCGGGTCACCGAGGCGATGTACTCGCTGGAACCGGAGCTGGTCGAGAGCGACTACCGGGAAGCGTTCGCCACCACCCTGGCCCGCTTCCGCCGGCGCACCATGCTGGTCGTCCTCACTGAGCTGGCGGAGCAGGCGGTGACCCAGAGCCTGGTGCCCGCCCTGCCACTGATCGCTCGGGACCACCTCGTGGTGGTCGCCAGCGTCACCGACCCGGAGGTGCGCGAGTGGGCCGCGGCGAGCCCGATCGACGCGGGCGCCGCCTACCGCAAGGCCGCCGCGACGGCGGCGCTCGCCGACCGCCGCCGGGTCGTCGCCCGCCTCCGCGGCCTCGGCGCGGTCGTGGTGGACGCACCCCCGGGCCGCCTGGCACCCGACCTCGCCGACGCCTACCTGAAGGTCAAGGCCACCGGCAGGCTCTGACCAGGCGAAGGGAAACGGGTGGGCGGTACAGGGCAGGCCACCGGGCCAAGGTGCGGGACGAGGAGTCCGGCGGCAGCCTCGTCCTACGCGGTCGTCGCTGGGATTGACGTCCGCTTGGTCGCATGCCGCGGAGCGCGGACCAGAGCGGCGGACCGAAGGGTGTGGGTCAGGCCCCGTCCTGGGCGGAGAGGTCCTTGTCCTCCATCTCCCACGCATGGTCGAGCGTGTGGTAGGCAGAGTGTCGGATGAGGAATGGTAACGTCCACGACCGCATGCGCCGCTTGACCTCCCCGGCGTTGTACGCGCGCATCGCCGCGACGTAGGCCTTCCGATGCTGCCGCAGTCCATCCGGGGTGAGCGCCGCGCCTTCCGGTATCCGCAACCCGACCTGTTTCGCGAAGTCCTCGCTTTCGGTGCGGATGGTGTGGCGGATGATCTGGTCGCGGTCGCGTCCTCCCCCGCGCGGGCCCTTGCGCATCTCCGGCGAGACCCGCGCCGCGACGCCATCGAAGAACGCCCAGCAGGCCCGCAACAGCGTGATCCCGCGCTCGAGCTCCGCCTCGCCCATCGGCCCCTGCTCGGTCGCGGAGGGCGAGAAGGAGATGCCCCAGAAGTCGGTCGACCCGGTTCCGACCCTGTCCTCCACGATCTCGAGGGGCCCGGCGGGGTCGAACTCGCGTGCCATCCCGGCGAGATGCGCGACCGGCCGGTAGCGCTCCCGATAGGACTCGAGCGTCTCCAAGGCGAGCTCGGCGCTCTTCGCGCCGCGACTCCACCCTGGCCAGTCGATGCCAAAGGCCACCGACCGCTTCCCCTTGGGCCCACGTTCGATGACGGTGCGGACGGGCATGGCTCAGTATCGCATGGGGCAACAGTCTCCTGAGGCGACGGCAGCAGGACGCACAGCGGGCCCGCACACCTGGTGCCTCCGCAACAAACGTTTGCCCGGCCGACGCCTCGCGAGGTGGCGCGTCGGCCCAGGGTGGTGCCCACTGGAGGCCCCGGCGCCGACCGGGCAAACGTTGCCGGCTACGGCACTAGCGGGAGATGACCTCGGCCGGGGCTTGGGTGCGGTCGGGGGTGAGCCAGGTGCTGTCGTCCTGCTCGCCGAGAGCTCCGGTGAGGCCGTGGGCGGCGGCGCGGCGGCCGAGGGTCCAGGCGTAGACCAGGAAGGCGCCTTCGGCGAGGGCGCCGATGCCGACGCGCAGCACGGTGGGCCAGGGGCGGCCGGTGACGAACCCTTCGATCGAGCCGGCGACGGCGAAGGTGAGGATCAGGCCGATGACGATCACCACGGTCCGCCTGCCCTCCTCCGCCAGGGCGGTGAGGCGCGGGCGGTCGCCCGGATCGATGACCGTCCAGCCGAGGCGCAGACCGGCGGCGCCGGCGATGAACACGCTGGTCAGCTCCAGCATGCCGTGCGGCAGGATGAGGCCCCAGAATTTCGGCTGCTGGCCGACGGCGGCGAACAGGCCGAGCGCCACGCCGAGGTTGGCGCCGTTGGTGATCAGCACGAAGACGGTGCCGACGCACAGCAGGATCCCGAGCGCGAAGGCCACGAACGCCACCTGGACGTTGTTGGCGAACACCGAGGAGGCGAATTCGCTCGCCGGAGCGGACGAGTAGTAGTCCTCGAAGTCGTGGTTCACGTACGCCTCGCGGACCGCGGGCGGCGCGGTGGCCTGCACCGCGGCCGGCGAGTTGGCCAGCCAGACGCCGAACCCGACGGCGGGCAGCAGGCTCACCAGCGTGGCCACCACCACGAACCAGCGGATGTGCCAGAGCGCCGCCGGGAAGGTCACCGCGAAGAAGCGGCCGACCGCACGGAGCGTGCGTGGCCTCGACCCGTAGACCACCGCGCCGGACCGGGCGACCAGCCCACTGAGCTTGGCGGTCAGCGCGGGATCGCGGTAGTCGGTGCGGACGTAGGAGAGATGGGTCGCCACCCGCTGGTAGAGCTGGACCAGCTCCTCCAGCTCGGCGGCATCCAGGCGCCCTGCCCCGCGCTGCGCGCGGACGGTGAGCCGTGCCAGGCGGTCCCACACCGGCGAGTTGGTGGCGATGTACTGGTCGATGTCCACGCCGGAATTCTAGGTCGCGCCGCTGCGCGGCGGGCACGGATTACCCTCTACGGAGTCCCGGTCCACGCCAGCGGCGAAAGGCCCCTCCCATGGCGCAGCTCGAGCAGCCTCGCATGGTCACGCCAGAGGCGGTGGCGCTGGAGTTCACCACCGCCAACGTCGGGTCGCGCATCCTGGCGTTCGTGATCGACGCCGCGATCGTGGGCGTGGTGTCGTTCCTGGGGGTGCTGCCGCTGGCGCTGACCGACGCCACGCTGCCGGAGTGGCTGGTCGCCTCGATCCTGGTCGTCGTCATTCCAGGCTGGTACTTCGGCTACTTCACGGTCAGCGAGACGCTGTGGCGCGGCCGCACCGTCGGCAAGGCCGCGCTCGGCCTGCGGGTGGTCACCAAGGAGGGCGGTCCGGTCCGCTTCCGGCACGCGGCCGTGCGGACGCTGCTCGGGCTGGTGGACTTCGGCATCGGCTCCGGGTTCTTCGCCATCCTGTTCATCCTGCTCACCAGGGACAACCAGCGGCTCGGCGACCTGGTCGCGGGCACGCTCGTGCTGCGCGAGCGCAGCGGCCTGCCGGCCCCGACGCCGGTCAGCTTCGACGTCCCCGCCGGCTTGGAGCCCTACGTCGCGACGCTGGACGTGAGCGGCTTGGGTACCGAGCAGTACCAGGCCGTGCGCACCTTCCTGTTGCGCACCGGGACCCTGACGCCGCAGGCGCGCGCGAGCCTCGCCCTCCAGCTCGCCGGCCCGCTGGCGCAGCGGCTGCGCCCTCCCCCGCCGCAGGGCGTGCCGCCCGAGCTGTACCTGCGCTGCGTCGCCGCCGCGTATCAACGGCGTCAGCGCCCGGGCGCCGACGTGGCGGCCCTCGCCCCGCTCCCGCGGTCCGCGTGGAGCGAGGCGGCGACGGCAACCCCGGCGGCCACGGGCGGCCCTCCGCTGTCGAAGGCCGGCGCGTCAGATGCCACTCCGGCGGACGGATTCGCGCCGCCAGGGTGACCGCGGGCGTGCTGTGGGCCGGCTCAGGTGCCCTCTGTCCAGGAGTGCAGGTAGCGCTCCTGCGCGGGGGTCAGCTGGTCGACCTCGATGCCCATGGTGGCGAGCTTGACGCGGGCGACCTCGGCGTCGATCTCGGGCGGGACGTCGTGCACGCGGACGTCGAGCTTGTCCTGCTTGGAGAGCCACTCGAGGGAGAGTGCCTGGTCGGCGAAGGACATGTCCATGACCGCGGCGGGGTGCCCCTCGGCGGCGCCGAGGTTGACCAGCCGGCCCTCGGCGACGAGGTGGAGGCGGCGCCCGTCGGGGAGCAGGAACTCCTCGACGTTCTCGCGCACGCGGGTGACCGAGGCGGCCAGATCCTTCAGCGCGACCTTGTCGATCTCGACGTCGAAGTGGCCGGAGTTGGCCAGGACCACGCCGTCCTTCATCGCCTCGAAGTGCTCGCGGCGCAGGATGTCGCGGTCGCCGGTGACGGTGACGACCACGTCGGCCTCGCGGACCGCCTCCTGCATCGGGGCGACACGGTAGCCCTCCATGGCGGCCTCCAGCGCACGCACCGGGTCGACCTCGGTGACGATCACCTTGGCGCCCATGCCCCGTGCGCGCATCGCCAGGCCGCGGCCGCAGTAGCCGTACCCGGCGACCACAAAGGTGGTCCCGGCGAGCAGCAGGTTGGTCGCACGCAGGATCCCGTCGATGGTCGACTGGCCGGTGCCGTAGCGGTTGTCGAACAGGTGCTTGGTCGGGGTGTCGTTGACCGCGATGATCGGGTAGGCGAGCGCGCCCTCGCGCTCCATCTGCCGCAGGCGGATCACCCCGGTGGTGGTCTCCTCGGTGCCGACGCGGACCTCGGGGAGCTGCTCGCGCCGACGGGTGTGCAGCAGGGTGACCAGGTCGCAGCCGTCGTCCATGGTGACGTTCGGGTGCGTGTCGAGCGCCGCCTCGAGGTGGGCGTAGTAGCCGGCGGTGTCGACGCCGCGCCGCGCGTAGGTGTCGATGCCGTAGTGCCTGGCCAGCGCCGCTGCCGTGTCGTCCTGGGTCGACAGTGGGTTGGAGGCGCACAGGGTCACGGTGGCCCCGCCAGCCTGGAGCGTGCGGGCGAGGTTGGCGGTCTCGGTGGTCACGTGCAGGCAGGCGGCGATCTTGAGGCCGGCGAGCGGCTGTTCCTTCTCGAAGCGGGCGCGGATGTCGCGCAGCACCGGCATGTGCCGGTCCGCCCACTCGATGCGCAGCCGTCCCTCGTCGGCAAGGTCCAGATCAGTGACGTCGTACGGCAAAGCTCCTCCTTTGGCGGCAACCGGTGCATTCCGCGGGCCCAGCGAGACGTGAGTGTGACGGACTCGGTCCAGCGCCTCAAACCGCTGTCCACAGGCCATCGCGGGACGTGATGCCCCAAAGCATATGGCACCTTGGCGCATCGTGGCGCCGAGGGAGCGGGAGGGTTGCCAGCCGCGGCGGCGGAGGGCGGTGAGGCAGAGGCTGAGGATGCCGAGGGCGCCCAGGGCGCCCAGGGCCGCGCCGGCGGCGGTCGGCACGAACCAGGCGCGGTGGTCCCCTGGCTCGCCGAACGACCAGGCCTTGCGCGATGGCGGCGCCGAGGGAACGACCGGCGCTGCCCGCGCCGCCGGCCGGGGACGGGGCGGCGCCGTGGGTGACCTCGACCTCGAGGCCGTCGCCGGCGTCGACCACCGGCCTTCCGGTGGTGTCGGTGATCCGCACCTGGACGCTGTTCCGCTCTCCCACGTAGGCCGGCTCGCTGCCGAAACGGACGACGAGCTGGTAGCAGCCTGCCGCGCGCCGCTCGTGGACGGCCCCTCAGGACGCCGCGGCGGGGAGGAGGGCGAGGACCAGGTCGCGGAGGTGGGGACGGGCCTGGGTGGTGACGGCGAGGACCTCCTGGTGGGTGGTGGGCTCGCCGCAGCGGTTGGTGATGACCGAGATGGCGCCGACCTTGAGGCCGTGGGCGCGGGCGGCGATGACCTCCGGGACGGTGGACATGCCGACGGCGTCGGCGCCCCAGGAGCGGAACATGCCGACCTCGGCGCTGGTCTCGTAGGACGGCCCGGGCACGGCGATGTAGACGCCTTCGCGCACCGGCATGCCGCGCTCGGCGCCGACGGTGGCGGCGAGCTTGCGGAGGCCGGGGTCGTAGGCGTCGATCATGTCGACGAACGCGGGCGCGCCGGACAGCGGGTTCTTGCCGAGGAAGTTGATGTGGTCCCTGACCACCATGAGGTCGCCCGGATCGAGCTCCGGGTCGAGGCCGCCGGCGGCGTTGGTGGCCAGCAGCGCGCCGCAGCCGAGCTCGGCGGCGACCCGCGCGGCGAAGGCGACCTCGGCCGCGCTGTAGCCCTCGTAGGTGTGGACCCTGCCGGCGAGCATGGCCACCGGCACGCCGGCGAGCCGGCCGAACAGCAGCTCTCCGGCGTGCCCGGCGACGCGGGGCACCGGCAGGCCCGGGACCTCGGCGGCGGCCACTCGCACCGGGTCCTCGACCTCCTGGGCCAGGCCGCCGAGGCCGGAGCCGAGCACCACCGCGACGGCCGGCCGCTCGACCAGTCGCGGCCGGATCGCGCCGGCCGCGGTGGCGACCGTCTCGCTCCCCGGCAGCTCGAGCGGATCAGCCATCGGAGCTGGCGAGGGCCGTCTTGAGCCGGGAGATGGTGTCGATCGGGGTGGGATCGACCCCGCGGGCCAGGCCAAGGTAGACGCTCAGGTGGTCGACGAAGGCCATCAGGCGCGCGAGCCGCACCAGCGGCGGCCCGGCGCCGGCGTTGCGCAGGACCGGGTTGTCGACCTCCAGCGCCTCGCAGGCGGCGATCACCCGCCGCGCGTCGCGCTCGTGCTCGCCGGAGCGGTCGCGCAGCAGCACCAGCTCGCGCCACGGCCCGAGCCCGCCCTCGAGCCCCATGACGTCGTTGTGGTTGGACTCGGGGACCGGGGCGGAGATGGCGCTGATCTTGGCGTTCTCGTTGCACTGGGTACGCAGCCGGGTGGCGGCGACGGCACCGAGCTGGCCGCTGCCCCAGGCGACCGGCAGCTTGCCGAGCAGCCGCAGCGCCGCCTGCTTGGCCAGGTTGGACTCGGTGGGCACGCCAGGTCCGAGCAGCTCGGCCTCGGCGTCGAGCGCGTCGGCTGCGGCCCGCACCTGGTCCGCCATGGGGTCGAGCACATTGGCCGCAGATGCGGCCAGGCAGACCGGCACGACCAGCGACCACAGCGCCGCCCGCGGCATCCGCCCTGGGGCGACGGTGACCAGCGGGGCGTCGTGCTGCCGCGCGACCTCCTGGAGGTGACCGCCCGAGCAGACGGCCACCAGCCGAGCGCCGGCGGACAGGCCCTCCTCCACGGCGGCCAGGGTCTCGTCGGTGGCGCCCGAGTAGGACACCGCGACCAGCAGGGTGGACGGCCCGACGAAGCCGGGCAGCCGGTCCCCCTTGACGCTGACCACCGGCACCGGCGAGCGGTAGAAGGCCAGCGCGCCCAGCACGTCGCCGGCGATCCCGGAGCCGCCCATGCCGGCCACCACCACCGAGCGTGGCTCGGGGCCGACCAGCGAGGCCTGCTGCGCGGCGGCCAGCGCGGCGCGCGCCTGATCGGCGGCGGAGGCGACCTGGCCGAGCATCCCGCCGGGGTCGGCGGCGGCCAGCTCGACGGGATCGTCGAGGTCGAGCGCCGGGACGGCGGGGTCCCCGAGACCGCCGGGCCCCGCTGGACGCTCGGACACCCCCACCGGCTCCGGCGTCACGGCTTTTCGGCCTCGTCGACCAGCATGATGGGGATGTCGTCGCGCACCGGGTAGCGGTAGTGGCAGCTCTGGCACTCGATGATCTGCGATTCCTCGAGGTAGGTGACCTCGCCCCGGCAGTTGGGGCACGCGAGGATGCTCAGCAGCTCCGCGCTCAACGGCATGGTTCCTCTCCTGGTTGGCCCCGGCGCCGCTCGGCGACCCGGGTCTCGACTCCGGTCAGGCCGGCTCGCCGCCGACCTTCTCGAGCACTTCGTCGCGCACGCGCGCCATCTGCTCCTCGTCCCGCGCCTCGACGTTCAGGCGCAGCAGCGGCTCGGTGTTGCTGGGGCGCAGGTTGAACCACCAGTCCTGAGCCTCGATGGTCAGCCCGTCGGTCCAGTCGCGCTGCTCCTCCGGGTAGTCCTCCGCGACCCGCTGGATGACCGACTTGGGGTCGTCCCCCTCGATGCGGCGGTTGGTCTCGCCGGAGTCGGCGTAGCGCCGGTAGGGCGCCAGCACCTCGGAGAGCGGCCGGTTGGCCCGCGAGAGCACCTCGAGGGTCACCAGCGCGGCGATCAGGCCCGAGTCGGCGCGGTAGTTGTCGCGGAAGTAGTAGTGCCCAGAGTGCTCGCAGCCGAAGATCGCGCCCGTCTCGGCCATGACCGCCTTGATGAAGGAGTGGCCGACGCGGGTGCGGACCGGGTTGCCGCCGGCCTCGCGGATGGTCTCCGGCACCACGTGCGAGCAGATCAGGTTGTAGAGCACGGTCGCGCCGGGCTCGCGCTCGCACATGGTGCGCGACACCAGCGCGCCGACCAGGCTCGACTGGACGATGCCGCCGGTCTCGTCCACCAGGAAGACCCGGTCGGCGTCGCCGTCGAAGGCCAGGCCGACGTCGGCGTGCTCGGCCACCACCCGCTGGCGCAGCGCCTCGAGGTTCTTGGGGTTGATCGGGTCGGCGGGGTGGTTCGGGAAGGTGCCGTCCAGCTCGAAGTACATCGGCACCAGGTCGAACGGCAGGCGCTCGAAGATCACCGGCAGGACGTGGCCAGCCATGCCGTTGCCGGCGTCGGCGACCACCTTGAGCGGCCGCAGGGCGTCCTGGTGGACGAAGCCACGGACGTGCTCGGCGTAGCGCGGCAGCAGGTCCTCCCCCTGGTGGACCTCGCCGCGCTTGGGCGCGTCGCCGGACGGCTCGCCCTCGGCGACCATCCGCTTGAGGTCCGCCAGGCCGGACTCCTGCCCCACCGGCACGGCGCCCGGGCGGGTGAACTTGAGGCCGTTGTACTGCGACGGGTTGTGCGAGGCGGTCAGCATGATGCCGGCGACGTCGAGCGCGCCGGAGACGTAGTAGAGCATGTCGGTGGAGCACAGGCCGACGCGGATCACGTCGGCGCCCTGGCTGGTCGCGCCGTCGGCGAGCGCTTCGGCCATGGGCTCGGACGAGGGCCGCATGTCCTGGCCGATCGCCAGCGAGCCGGCCCCGGTGAGCTCGATGAAGGCGCGGCCGATACGGCGCGCGAGGTCCTCGTCGAGCTGATCGGGGTACAGTCCGCGGACGTCGTAGGCCTTGAATACCTGGTCGAGGTCGGCGGGCACCGGGCGACTCCTTGAGGTGGGGAGGCTGTCCGAAGGGACCGCCGCCACCGCTCGATCGGGTGCGGCGTCCGCGGCGATGCCAGGGGCGCATTGTACCGCTGGAAGCCCCAGGCTCCCGTACACGTGGGCCTCGTGCCGCATATATCGTTGCACCGTCCGACACGATCGAGGAGGTCACCGATGGCGCGCTCGCGGCATGCCCGCAGGCCACCGCGGCCGCGCCTGACGCTGCCCGAGGTGCAGCCGCCGGGCACGGGGGAGAGCACCTTCATGCGGCTGGTGGAGGCGGCGGTCGCCTCGATCCCGCCGGAGTTCCGGCGGCGCCTGGAGAACGTCGAGTTCGTGGTCGAGGAGATCCCCCACGGCGACGAGATCCCGGGCGACGGCATCCCGCTGGGCCTCTACCAGGGCGTGCCGCTCACCGAGCGCGGCTCCGGGTACTTCGGCACGCTGCCCGACCGGATCGTGATCTTCCGCCGGCCGATCGAGGCGCGGGCGCGCTCCGACGCGGCGCTGGCCGCGCTGGTCCGCGAGGTGGTGCTCCACGAGGTGGCGCACTACTTCGGCATCGACGACGACCAGCTCGACGAGCTCGGCTGGTAGCCGCTCGGGCCCTCAGGCGGCCGCCTGGCCCTCGACCACCGGGCCGCCGGCCGGCACGCCGCCGATCTCGGCGCCGGCCAGCGACAGCCCGCCGAGCAGCGGCGCGACCAGCAGGCCCGGCTGGTCGGCCGAGACCTCCAGCGACTTGGCGCCGTTCGGGACCTGCCGCACGACCACCTTGCCGGGGCCCACCTGGACCGATCCGCCACCGGAGCCGGCCCCCGGCCGGCCGAGCTGTGCCGACACCGGACCGCCGCCGAGGTTGGCCAGCACCACCTGCCTGGAGCCGGGAATCTGCGGCACGAACCAGGTGCGGTCCGAGCCGCCGGTGCCCAGATCGAGGTAGGTCACGTCGCCCGACGGCGTCGGCGCGCTGACCCGCAGCGCCGCCACGAAGTCGGCGCCGTCGCGCGAGCTGATCCGCAGCGCGAACGCCCCGGGGGCCTTGATCCGCAGGGGCGGCACCTGGATGGAGGCTGACGACCCGCCCGGGATGGGGTTGTCGAAGTCGTTGCCCGGCCGGAAGGTGCCCTGGTCGGTGGAGACCTGCACCGAGACCGACAGCGGGTTGGCCGACGGGTTGGTGATCAGCACCGAGGTGCTGCGGTCCGGGCCGGACAGGCCGCCGGCGAAGGTCCACTCCGACCGGGTGGTGGGCTGGCCGGGCACCACGATCTTCTGCTGGTCCTTCTGGTCGATCACCGCACCGGCCACCACCCGACCGGACTTGGCGATCACCTCGATGGCCGGCTTGAGCGCGATCAGCTCGCCGTTCGAGAGGGTCTGGACCTTGGCGGAGCGGGGCGGCACGAACAGCTCGGCGGCGGCTGCCAGCGCGCCCTGGTTGACGTGCGGCACCAGGTCGACCACGGCGGGGTCGTTGTCGGGGTTGGCGATCACCACGGCGGTGCTGGCGCCGAGGCTGGTGTCGGCCGCCGGGAGCCACCAGCGGTCGGTCGGGCCGGCCGCGCAGCCGGCCTGGCCACCGGAGCCGACCGCGACCGGCGAGCTGAACGCCTCGACCTGCACATAGCCGGGCTGCTTGGCGCCGGGCACGTCGATGGTCCGCAGGCCGCCCGGCTCCAGCGGCTTCTGCGCGGGCTGGCTGGCGGTCGCGCCGCCCACTACGGTGGTCCGCAGGGTCGCCGGGTCGCCGCCCACGTTGGCCACGCCGATGGAGGCGTTCTGGTTGGGCAGCAGCGGGCAGATCCAGCGCGCCGAGTACGGCGCCGCGGTGGCCGGGGTGGCCGGCGGCTTGGCCCTGGGCAGGGCGCTGGTGACCATGCCGAGACCGGCGGTGGCCAGCACCAGGATCGCGACCAGCCCGAGCGTGGTCCGCGCCAGGCCGGTGGGCACCTCGAACCTGGGCAGGCTGGGGAGCTGGCGCGCCTGCTGCGGGAGCCTGGAGCGGCGCGTGCTGCGCTCGGCCCGCGAGGAGCCGCCCGGCTCGGCCGCCACGGCCGTCTCCTCGGCGCGACCGTTGGGCGCGCCGCGCGGCAGCTCCCCGGTCGAGCCTGACCGCTCCGGCCGGTACGCGTCGAACGAGCCGGTCGTCCCGCCCGGACGCCGCTCGCCAGGGACCGCATCGAAGGAGCCTGTGGTCCCGCCGGGACGCCGCTCGCCGCTCGACGCGGGGCC
>DASVXQ010000669.1:0-4314 GCA_036392615.1 Actinomycetes bacterium
AATCCGGCACGATCCCGTAGCCGGCCTCGTGCGCCACCTTCCCGACCGCGTGGCTGATGTCGGACAGACGGTTGCCGGCCCTGGCCTGCCGGATGCCGGTCTCCAGCGCGAACCGCGTGACGGCCAGCAGGCGCTCGGCCGCCGCGTCGATCTGGCCGACCGGCACGGTCATCGCGGCGTCGCCGTGGTAGCCCTCGACGATCGCGCCGCAGTCGATCGACAGCAGGTCGCCCTCGCGCAGACGGGTGGCGTCGGGGATGCCGTGCACGATCACGTCGTTGGGCGAGAGGCACAGCGTGCCGCGGAACGGGGTCGGCGCGAAGTGCGGGCGGTAGCCGAGGAACGACGGCGTGGCCCCGTGGCCGCGGATGGTCTCCTCGCCGATCGCGTCGAGCTCGCGGAGCGACACGCCCGGCCGCACGGCCGCCTTGACCGCCTCGAGCGTCAGGGCGACCACCCGCCCGGCCTCGCGCATGACCGCGATCTCGTCGCGCGACTTGAGGATCACCACCGCCGGAAGACCTCCCCGTTCTCGTGCCAGGATGGCGAGCCTAGCGCAGCGGTGACCGGCTCGCCCCGGCCGCGCTCACGCGTCGCGCGGCTTGAGGTGGCGGTCCCACCACTCCAGGATGGCGTCGAAGCGCGCCACCCGGTGGCTCGGCAGCCCCGAGCGCGACAGCTCGTGGCCCTCGGCCGGGAAGATCAGCATCTCGACCTCGGCGCGGCGGCGCTTGAGCGCGACGAACAGCCGCTGCGCCTGCTCGATCGGGCAGCGCCAGTCCTCCTCGGAGTGGATCAGCAGCATCGGCGTGTCGATCTTGTCTGCGTAGGTCAGCGGGCTCTGCGCCTTGACGCGCTCGGGGTCCTCGCCGATGTAGACCCGCAGGAACTCCCAGCCGATGTCGCTCGACCCCTCGAAGCTGTCGAAGGCGTTGCAGGCGCGCTCGCTGATCGCCGCCCGGAAGCGCTTGCTGTGGCCCACCAGCCAGGTGGTCATGAAGCCGCCGTAGGAGCCGCCCAGCACGCCGACGCGGTCGCGGTCCAGGTCCGGGTCCTCGAGCGCCGCGTCGAGCAGGGCCAGCAGGTCCGCGGAGTCGAGGTTGCCGTAGTCGAAGCAGATCGCGCGCCCGTGCGCCTCGCCGTAGCCGCTGGAGCCGCGCGGGTTGCCCATCACCACCGCGTAGCCGGCGCCGGCGTAGACCTGCGCCTCGTCGAACAGCTTGTAGCCGTACTGGGTGAACGGCCCGCCGTGGATCATCAGCAGCACCGGGAAGGGCGGGCTGCCGGCCGGCTTGACCACCCAGCCGTGCACCGGGTAGCCGTCGGCGGACTTGGTCTCCAGCTCGGTCATCGGCCGCAGCGCGACCTCGCGGGCGAGCTGGCCGCCGAAGTCGCTGAGCACCCGCTCGCGCCCGTCGCGCACGGCCACGACCTCGCCGATCGACTGGTCGTCGGTGATCACCGCGGCGCTCACCCCGCCGGCGCCGGCGTGCTCCCGCACCTGGCGCCGGCCGCCGATCAGCCGGCGCGGCTCGCCGCCGTCGGTGGGGAAGCGGTAGAGGTGCACCGCGCCGCGCTCGAGCGCGACGGTGGTCACCGCGTCCGGCTCGACGTCCAGGTCCAGCGGGCCCGCGTCGAAGTTGTCGACGTCCCAGCGCTCGGCGTCGGTCAGGCGGCGCGGCTCGGCCGAGCCGTCGGCCGGCACCGACCACAGGCCGGCGTTGCGCCCCGCCTCGGCGTCGGCGGTGGCGACGAACCAGATGGTGGCGCCGTCGGGCGAGAAGGCCGGGCGGCCCAGCGGGACGGTCGTGCGGGTGAGCTTCACCGCGTCGCCGCCGTCGGCCGGCGCCACGAACAGGTCGTTGAGCTGGTCGTAGTCGCGGTCCGGATGGCGCGCCGAGACGAACGCGATGCTGGCGCCGTCCGGGCTCCAGGCCGGGTCGCCGTGGTCGTAGTCGCCGCGGGTGATCTGCAGCGGCTCGGCGTGCTCGGCGAGCGCGTCGATCACGAACACGTGCTGCCGGCGGTCGGTGACGTAGCCGACGTTGTCCAGCTTGAACTGGAGCGTGGTGATGCGGCGCGGCGGCTCCTTGCCCGGCGGCACGTCCTCGTCGGTGCCGTAGCGGCCCTCCTCGGGCACGCGGGCGACGTAGGCGATCCGGGTCGAGTCGGGGCTCCAGGCGATCCGCTCGACGCCCAGCGGGTGCTCGCAGAGCTGCCGCGGCTCGCCGCCGGCTACCGGCATGACGTGGATCTGCGGCTTGCTGTCCTCCGCCTCGCCGGCGCGCAGGAAGGCCAGCCAACGGCCGTCGGGCGAGAAGCGCGGCGCGTAGTCCCTGGGGCCGTTGGTGAAGCGGCTCGGGGCGGCGGAGCCGTCGGTGGGCATCGCCCAGATGTCACTGCGGTAGGTGTTGTCGTCGAGGTCGATGCGGCTGACCGCGACCGCCACGGTGTGGCCGTCCGGGGTCAGCGTGGGCGCGCTCGGCGGGCGCAGCAGAGAGAGATCATGAGGTCGCATACCACAGACACCTACCACATCTCGACCGATTCGGGATCATCCGTTTGCTCCAAACTCGCACGCCAGCTGGAATACAACCGGGCATACGTTCCATTCGCCTCGAGCAGCTCGGCATGGCTGCCCTGCTCGACCAGCCGGCCGTCGCGCATCACCAGCACCAGGTCGGCGTGCTCGGCCGCGGCCAGTCGGTGCGCCACGGTGATCGCGGTGCGGCCGGCGGTGAGCCGCTCGATGGCGTTGCGCAGGCGCACCTCGGTGGCCGGGTCCACCGCCGAGGTGGCCTCGTCGAGGATCAGGCAGCCGGGGTCGGCGAGGTAGCCACGCGTCAGCGCGACCAGCTGCCGCTCGCCGACCGAGAGGCGCTCGCCGCGCTGGCCCACCCTGGTGTCCAGCCCCTCGGGCAGGCTGTCGACCCAGGGGCCGAGGCCGAGGTCGTCGATGGCGGCGCGGACCTCGGCGTCGCTCGCCTCCGGGCGGCCGAGCCGGACGTTGGCCGCCACGGTGGTGTCGAACAGGAAGCCGTCCTGCGGCACCAGCACCATCGAGGAGCGCAACGAGGCGGTGGCGACCCGGCGCAGGTCGAGCCCGCCGACGCGGATGCTCCCCGAGGTCGGGTCGGCCAGCCGGATGAGCAGCTTGGCCATGGTGGTCTTGCCGGAGCCGGTGGCGCCGACCACGGCGACGCGGGTGCCGGCCGGGATGGTGCAGCGGATGTCCCGCAGCACCGGCGGGCCGCCGTGGTAGGCGAACCAGACGTGGTCGAGCTCCACCTCGAGCGCGCCGCCCGGCAGCTCCAGGCCCGGGTCGGGCTCGCGCACCTCGATGGGCATGGCCAGCACGTCCAGCACCCGGCGCCAGCCGGCCAGCGCCTGCTGGGTGTAGTCGAGCAACTCGGTCAGGTTGGCGACCGGCTCGAGGAAGATCGACACCAGGAAGGCGAAGGCCACCAGCTTGCCGGTCGACATGTCCGCGCCCGGCCCCAGCGCCATCCCGACGACCAGGGCGACCGCGATGGCCAGCGCCGAGAACAGGTCGCTGACCGGGAACAGCAGCGCGCCGATCACACCGGCGCGGATCTCGGCCCTGGCGCGCCGCTCGTTGGCGACCGCGACCCGCCGCTGCGAGGCGTCCTGCGACTGGTAGGCGCGGATCACCGCGGCGCCCATGATCGACTCGGACATGGCGGCCAGCAGCTCGCCGACGCGCGTCCGCACCGCGTCCCAGGCGCGCACCAGCAGGCGCTGCATGGCGCGCAGCAGCGGCACGATCGGCAGCATCACGCCGAGCGCCACCAGCGTCAGCCGCCAGTCGTAGACCGCCATGGTGGCCAGCGCGACCAGCATCAGCGAGCCGTCGACGATGAAGTTGATGCCGCCCCAGCGGAAGAAGTCGCTCAGCGTCTCGACGTCCGAGACGACCCGGCTCACCAGCGTGCCGCGGCGCTCCTCGTGGTGGTGGGCGATGCTGAGCGCGTGGATGTGGCGGAAGGTGCGGGTGCGCAGCGCGGCCAGCCCGCGCTCGGCCGCGACCGCCAGGCGGCGGCCGGTGGCCCGCGAGGCGAGCGCGGTCAGCACCACGACCACCGCGCCGCCGGCCGCCAGCGGGATCACCCCGCCGAGCCCGCCGGACAGGTGATGGTCGAGCGTCTGCTGCACCAGCACCGGGCTGACCATGCGGCCGACCCCCGCGAGCAGCGCCAGCGCCACGGTGAGCCGGATGCCCTCGCGCAGCTCCGGGGTGGCCGCCAGGCCACGCCGCAGCACGCCGGGTTCCCGCGCGGCGGCGCGCCGGAGCCG
>DASVXQ010000670.1:0-6565 GCA_036392615.1 Actinomycetes bacterium
GCCGCCCTTGCCGGCCAACCGGTTCCAGCCGCTGCTCGCCCCGGCGGACCGGGTCCGGCGGCTGCTGTGGCTCACCACCGTGGTGGCGCTGGTCGGCGTGGCCGCCAACCTGAACGACACCGCGGCCTTTCGGCGCGCCGCCGGCGAGCCGCCCGGCCCGGGCACCCCCAGCCCGCTGGCCAACGGCGTGTTCGGCATCGAGGGCGTCCTGCTGCTGGTCACCGCCGTGGTGTTCCTGCTGTGGTTCCGCCGCGCCTACTGGAACCTGCTGGCGCTCGGGGCGGGACGGCTGCGCCACACCGGGGGCTGGGCGGTCTGGGGCTGGCTGGTGCCGCTGCTCAGCCTGGTCCGGCCCAAGCAGCTGCTGAACGACATCTGGCGCGCCAGCGACCCGGCATTGCCGGTCGGCCGGCCGGAGGCCTGGCGGCGGCGGCCGGTCCCGAGCGTGCTCACCTGGTGGTGGCTGGTGTTCCTGGCCTCGGTGGTCGCCCGCGCGGTGACCACCGAGTCGTTCCACGCGCTCGCGCAGGTGATGACCTTCGGCCTGCTCGGCCGGGCGATCGACCTGGTCCGGCCGACCTCCGGCGTGCAGGCGCTGGCCGACCTGCTCACCGCGGCCGCCGCGCTGCTGGCGCTGCGGGTGGTGCGGATGGTGACCGAGCGCCAGCAGGCCCGCGCCGAGCGGCTCGGCGCCGCCCAGGCCACCCGCTGACCGTCAGGGCGCGGCCGTCTCGGCGAGGACCGGCGGCCACCTGTCACGCCATGGCGCGGCGGCCTCGAACGCGGCCGAGGCGCGCAGCACCAGCGCGTCGTCCATGCGGCGGCCCACGATCTGCAGGCCGATGGGCAGGCCGTCCTCGGTGAAGCCGGCCGGGACCGTCGCGGCCGGCTGGCCGGTGAAGTTGAACGGGAAGGTGAACGACAGCCAGTAGAAGCCGTCGACCTCACGCCCGTCGATGGTGGGCGGGCCCTGGAGGCCGTGCTCGAATGGCGGCACGGCCAGGGTCGGGGTGAGCAGCAGGTCGTAGCTGCGGAAGAAGCGCCAGGCCGCGTTGTAGACGGCTTTGCGGCGCACCACCGCGCTGGTGAGCTGCTCGGCGGTCCAGTCGTTGCGGAGCACCTCGGCCAGGTGCGGTGACATGCGCTCGCCCAGCTTGTCGGCCATCCGGCGCATGCCCGCCAGGTCGCTCTCGGCGAGGATCAGGGTCAGCAGCGCCTCGTAGGGGTCCTCCCAGCCGGGGTCGGCCCGCTCGACGCTGCAGCCCAGGTCGCGCTCGAACACCGTGACGGCCCGGTCGACCACCGTGCGCACGGCGGGGTCGACCGCGGCGTAGCCCAGGTCCGGGCTGTAGGCGACCCGCAGGCCGCGCAGGTCGCCGTCGACCGCGCCGAGCCAGTCGACGTCGTCGGAGCGGATGCTCAGCCGGTCGCGGTCGTCGTAGCCGGCGATCACCGACAGCACCAGCGCCGCGTCCGCGACCGTGCGGGTCAGCGGGCCGATGTGCTCCAGGGACTCCCAGCTCGACACGCCCGGGTAGCGGTGGTCCTTGGTGCCCGGATAGAGCGGCACCCGGCCCATGGTCGGCTTGATGCCGTAGACCCCGCAGAAGCTCGCGGGGATGCGGACCGAGCCGCCGCCGTCGCTGCCGAGCGAGAACGGGCCGACGCCGGTGGCCACCGCGGCGCCGGTGCCGGCCGAGGAGCCGCCGGAGGTCCGCTCGAGGTTCCAGGGATTGCGGGTCGGCTCGGCGAGCGGCGTCTGGCCGGTGCCGGAGTAGCCGAACTCGGGCACCTGGGTCTTGCCGATCACCACCGCGCCGGCGGCCTTGATGCGCTCCACCACGACGTCGTCCTCGTCGGGCACGAAGTCCGCGTAGGCGAACGACCCCGAGGCGGTGCGGATGCCCTTGGTGTAGATCAGGTCCTTGACCCCGGTGGGCACGCCAGCCAGCGGCCCGAGCTCGCGGCCGGCGGCGACGTCGGCCTCGATCCGCCTGGCGTCCTGGAGGGCCTGGTCCGGGATCACCGTGGCGAACATGTGCAGCGTCGGGTCGAGCCGGTCCAGGCGCGCCAGCACCGCGTCGACCGCCTCCACCGGTGAGATCTCCTTGGCGGCGATGTGCCGCGCCAGCGTGGCCGTGTCCAGCTCGCAGATCTGGTCGCTCGCCGTCATGGGCTCCCGCCTCCTCGCGGTTCGGAGATGGACGGCCGGACCCGGCCGTCCGCCCCACAGCCAAGCACCCGCCCGCACCGCCGACAAGCCCAGCGACCGGCCCGCGGCTTGCAGGCGTCGTGGAGTGCGACGCGCCCGGACCGGTCGCTAACCGGTGTCGGCGGTTGCGCTCCAACCGGCTGCCCTGCGCAGCCACCGCGCGGTCACCGTCACTTGAGTTCCGGATGCCTCGGGCTCGTTGGCTGCGGGCACGAGCGGGCCGCCTGTCGGGGCGTTGGGGTACACCAGGCGGCAGGATCTCGTCGCTGGCCCTGGCGCCCGACACCCCTGACCGGCACTGGCTGGTCATCCTGCTCACCTACGCGGCGATCGGCTACGACCAGGCCAGCCTGCCCGACGGCATCGTCGAGCTGAGCCAGCTGGACCGCACCACCAGCATGCCAGGCGAGGAGTACAGGTTTGGCCCCTGGGCGCGGGCGGCCTACCAGGCCGTGCGGGCGGCTGTGCCGCCGCTGCTGGGGTTGCTGGACCATGACGACGTGTGGTTGCGGCGCGCGGTCGCCCACCTGGTGGCCTGGTTCCCCCGGTGGGCGCTGGTCTCGCTGCCGCGGCTGCGAGGCCGGCTTGCGGCCGAGCCGGACTCCGACGCCAAGGCCACGATGCTGGTCGCGCTGGGGCTGCTGGCCGGCGCGCGGGCGCAGACCGAGGACGCGCCGCGCCTTGTCAGGCTGCTCGGCGACGATGACACGGTGGTGCGCTGGGCAGCGGCGGTCGCGCTGGCGCGGCTGTTCCCGCAGGCGCCACCGGAGCCGGCGGTCCGGGAGCTGCTTGGCTGGCTGACCGGTGAGGTGGCGCCTGCACGCCGCCCCAAGATCCTGTTCTGCGAGCCGCAGGAGTACGCCCTGCTGGTGCTGCGCAGCGTCCCGGCCCTGCGGGAGGGGGCGGCCGAGGCGCTCCTTGAGCGGCTCCCCGCACTGCCTGACGCCGCTGTCCTGCGGGGGGTGTGGGACCTGGTGGAGCTTGCCTTCGAGGCGGATGATCCGCGGCTGGAGATCGGGTTCGCGGCGCTGCCGTCGCTGCAGCAGCGGGTGCTGCGGACCCTGGTGGAGCTGCCAGCGCTGTGGCCGGCCGACGGGCGGTGCGTTCCCCTGGTCTTCCCGCTGTTCAACTACTGGAGGGGCTTGGGGGTGCTGGGCAGCTTGGAAGAGCTACGCGAGCGGCTCCGGGCCTACACCGGCGCTTGACCTTGGCAGCGTGCAGCCCCTGAAGCCGCTCCGCAGCGTTTGAGCAACCGCTTCATACGTCGTCGAGGGCGGCGGCCATGCGCTCGACCGCCTCGGCGAGGATCTGGCGGCTGGTGCCCATGTTGAGGCGGGCGTGGCCGAGGCCGGGGGGGCCGAAGGCCGGCCCGGAGCTGAGCGCCACCCGCCCGCGCTCCAGGAAGGCGGCGCTCGGGTCGTCGCCGAGCCCGAGCGCGGTGCAGTCGAGCCACGCCAGGTAGCTCGCCGCGGGCGGCCGGTAGCCGATCGCCGGGATGCGCGCCGCCAGCAGCTCCGCCAGGTGGTGGCGGTGATGGTCGAGCACGCCGAGCACCTCGTCCAGCCACGGCTCGCCGTCCTGGAAGGCGGCGACGCCGCCGAGCACGCCCAGGTGCCCGACCCGCCACGGCAGCTCCTCCGGCAGCCGTTCGACCAGCCGCCGCTTGGCCTGGCCGGCGGTGACGATCGCGGCGCACTTCAGCCCGGCGAGGTTCCACGCCTTGCTGGCGGAGGTGAACACCATGCCGTGGGCGGCCGCCTCCGGCGAGACCGACAGGAACGGGTGATGGCTGGCGCCAGGCAGGGCCAGCGGCGCGTGGATCTCATCGGACAGCACGGTGACGCTGTGACGCGCCGCCAGCTCGGCGAGCCGCTCGAGGTCCTCGCGCCGGTGGACGGTCCCGGTCGGGTTGTGCGGCGAGCAGAGCAGGTGCACCCGCGCGCCGCCCTGGAAGGCGGCCTGGATGCCGTCCAGGTCCAGGGCCCAGCCGTCGCCGGTCGGCCGCATCGGCACCTCGACCAGCCGGCAGCCGACCTCGACCATCCAGGGGAAGAACGAGTCGTAGACCGGCGGGTTGATCACCACCCGGTCGCCCGGCCGGACCAGCAGCCGCAGGACCTCGACGACCGCGACGCCGACCTCCGGCGCGAGCGCCACCTGCCCCGGGTCGAGCCGCCAGCCCCAGCGGCGGGCGGCGAAGCCTGCCAGCGCCTCGGCCAGCCCGCCGTCGGGACCGGCGTAGCCGAGGTCGGAGCGGTCGATCGCGGCGCGCAACGCCTCGGCGACCGGCTTGGCGACCGGGAAGTCCATCTCGGCGACCGGCAGCGGCAGCACGTCCGGCGGGTAGGCCCGCCACTTCGCGCTGCGCCGCTGGCGCAGGTCCGCCAGCGAGAGCTCCTCCAGTCCGACCATGCACGCCTCCCCGCCCGGATGCGACAACGACCATAGCGCGCCCGGCCGACAGGTCACCTCGAGGAGGGCAGCAGCAGCAGCTTGCCGGTGGTGCGGCGCGCGGCCAGGTCCTCCTGGGCCCGGGCGGCGTCCTCGAGCGGGTAGGTCGCGCCGATGCGGACCTGGAGCTGGCCCTCGCGGATCCAGTCGAACAGGTCGTTGGCCCGGCGCAGCAGCTCCTCGCGGGTGGCCACGTGGTGCACCAGGGTCGGGCGGGTGACGAACAGCGAGCCGCCCGTCTGCAGGCGCTGAAGGTCCAACGGCGGCACCGGGCCGCTGGCCGCGCCGTACAGCACCATGTAGCCGCGCGGGCGCAACGCGGCCAGGCCGGCGTCGAAGGTGGCCGCGCCGACGCCGTCGTAGATCACCGCGGCGCCCGCCCCGCCGGAGACCTCCTTGGCGAGCGCGCCGAAGTCGTCGTAGCCGGTGACGTGGTCGGCGCCGGCCTGGCGTGCGAGCGCCGCCTTCTCCGGGGTCGAGGTGGTGGCCACCACCACGCCGCCGCGCCGCTTGACCAGCTGGGTGAGCAGCAGGCCCACGCCCCCGGCGGCCGCGTGGACCACCACCACGTCGCCCGCGCCGACCGGGAAGGTGTCGTGGCAGAGGTAGTGCGCGGTCGCACCCTGGAGCATCACCGCGGCGGCGGCCCGGGTGTCGATGGCGTCGGGCACGGGCACCGCGCGGTCGGCGGGGATCAGCGTGCGCTCGGCGTAGCTGCCGGGCACGCCGGTCCAGGCGACCCGGTCGCCCACGGCGACGCCCTCGACGCCCGGGCCGAGGGCCGCGACCGTCCCGGCGCCCTCGGCGCCCGGCACCACCGGCAGGTCGCCGCCGCCGTAGGGCGGCAGGCCCTGGCGCTGGTAGATGTCCATGTAGTTGACACCCGCCGCCTCGACGTCGACCAGCAGCCGGCCGGGCCCGGCCTCGGGGGACGGCCGCTCGGTCAGCGCGAGGACCTCGGGCCCGCCGTGTCGTTCGATGACCACCGCGCGCATGGCGCTCATCCCGCTTCCCTCTCGCGAAGCCGCCCCGCGGGACGGGGCGGCCGGGCCGCCGTGGCGGCGAGGAGCTTACCCCGCGCCCCGGTCCACCCCTCGAACAGCGCCGCCGCGCGCCCGGCGGTGCCCAAGGCCCAGCGCCCGGTGGTGAGCAGCCCCAGGTCCAGGATGCCCGGGCCCCAGCCCCAGCACCATCCACCACACGCCGTGCCCCGCGCTGGTGAACGCCGTCCCGCCGCGGGCCACCGGCATGCCCATCAGGGCCATCCGGCGCTACGCCCAACTCGTCTCCGCCGGGCACGGCAACGAGGAGGAGCGACTTGCCCTCATGGAGGCCCACCGCGCCGAGGTGACCGCCAAGCTGAGCGACCCGTTCCGGACGGGCCCGTGGGTACCTTGGTTGCATGCGCATTCGTCATAACCGGACCTGTCCCGATGGCACAGGCCCTGGTGGGGGCATGTGCGGGAGCGAGCTCCACCACATGGAACGGGAACCGCGCCGAGATCACCCCGCCGAAAGGTTCTCGATACACAGTCACTCGTAGGTGAGCTGGGGCGCCACGGGCTGGCGGGCGAGCAGGCGCGCGGGGACGCTCACGATCGCGGCGAAGGCCAGCGGCACCAGCAGGGCCAGCAGTACCAGGGAAGCCGGCGACACGCTCGCCTCGGGCAGGTCGCCGCCCTCCATCAGGCTCCACAGGCCGAGCCCGAGCGGGATCCCGGCGACCACGGCGATCGCGCAGGCCGCGAGCTGGGAGACGATCAGCGCGATCACCGTCTGGCGCGGGGTCGCTCCCACCGCGCGGAGCACCGCGTGGTTCCGGGCGGCGTCGCGGGCGGCGAAGGTCGCCACGATGAACGCGTTGATCGTGCCGAGCACCAGCAGCAGGCCGGCGGTGCCGAG